>NZ_BAAILO010000266.1:146879-173885 GCF_054589115.1 Cupriavidus sp. 8B
TGCGCGATGAATCGGGCACCGTGTGCCGCGCTGCCGAAATCGCTCCAAGGCGACAATAGCGCTTAGACGTCCGGATTTGATCGATGCCGCCAGCCGCAGTAAACCATCCCATCCGTCACGGATTGCCTTGAGCGATATGTCCTGGCAGACAACTGGGGCGACGCCTTCCGGGGCCATCCATCCCCGCGGTAGATACAGCTTGCGCTCCGAGAGGTTGCGCAAGCGGGGGCAGAGATCAAAGCCGAGCATTTTCGATAGCGCCATACCCACGTTCGTAATCCATGGGTATCGACCGAAAGTCGGAGCAGGCCACCATCGTCACGCTTCTCACCCTGACGGATCACGCCTTCAATCGCGGCACCGGCCTGCCGCTCATTGAGCACGATCGGCTGGTTGTACGCGATGCCATGCTGGTCGAGGACTTGTGTGTAGATACCCACGGCGTGCGTGCGGCGTCGTGGGTCGACCCCGAGTGAAGCGCTAAAGCCCTCAGCGAATAGCTGCGTAGTCTGATGTGAATGCGCCCACGCAAGCGAGGCATCCCAGGAAGCCAGCACATGACAGGCAGGAAGCTCAGACAAGGGAGTCGGGCTTTTTTCGCCTACGCTTGGGAACCACACATCAGGAGACCACAATGGCCATTGAACATCCCCGCTATCGGGTAGCTGCTGTCCAGGCGGCGCCAGAGTTTCTTAATCTCGAGGCAACCGTTGACAAGACGATTGCGCTCATCGAAGAGGCCGCCCGAGGCGGCGCAAGTCTCATTGCTTTCCCTGAAACGTGGATACCTGGATACCCGTGGTTTGCCTGGCTTGGTGCGCCGATCTGGGGCATGAAATTCATCCAGCCGTACCATGACAACTCGATGGTCATCGACAGCGTGCAGTTTGAGCGCGTCGCGCAAGCGGCATCGCGTAGCAACATCACCGTTGCGCTTGGCTTCAGCGAGAAAGACGCTGGAAGCCTGTACATTGCCCAGGCCATCCTGAGCCCTGAAGGGAAGACCATTGCCACGCGCCGCAAGCTGAAACCCACTCATGTCGAACGCGCAATCTTCGGCGAAGGCGACGGCAGTGACCTGGCTGTTCACGACACCAACCTCGGCAGGATTGGCGCCCTTTGCTGCTGGGAGCATCTTCAGCCACTTACCAAGTACGCGATGTATGCTCAGAATGAGCAGGTCCATATCGCCGCTTGGCCCAGCTTCTCGCTTTACGTCGACGCGGCTTACGCGCTCGGACCAGAGGTAAACAACGCCGCGAGTCGGTTGTATGCGGTCGAGGGCCAGTGCTTCGTGGTTGCGCCGTGCGCGACGGTTTCGCAAAAGATGATCGACATGCTTTGCGAGACACCCGAGCAGCAAGCGCTCCTCAAGTTGGGGGGTGGTCATGCGCAAATATACGGTCCCGACGGACGATCGCTGGCCGATCCGCTGCCTCCGGACGCGGAGGGGCTGTTGTATGCGGACATTGACTTAGCAGCCATCACTCTCGCGAAAGCAGCTGCTGATCCGGCTGGGCACTACTCTCGCCCTGACGTGACACAGCTGCTGCTGGACCGCAATCCAAAGCCTCGTGTCGTGTATGCGAAGCACGGTCAAAGCGCAAACGGCAACTCACCGGGCATGCGAGCCGTCGAGCATACAGAGTTCGAAGAAGGTGAACAGGCCTGAGCGTTCAAACGACGCCTAGGTTCAAGCCGTCTCACAGGGACTGAACGGCCCGGCTGCTAGTCGCGCGAGCGGAACGCAGCCGGGCTTTGGCCGAACCGCCTCCGGAATGCGCGGCTGAAATGTGCGGGATCGTTAAACCCCCAGCTTATTGCGATCTGCTTGATGCTTAACCCGGAACAGGCGACGTCGAGCAGCGTCGCCCGACATGCCTGCAGCCTCTGATCCCAGATCCACTCGGCAAGCGAACACCGTTCCGCCTCGAACACTCGATACAGCGAGCTGACGGACATACCGAGCGCTTCGCTGATCGAGATGATGCTCAAGTCCGGGTCGGATAGATGTTCGTGAACATAGGACTTGATCCGGTTCAAGTGAAACAGCTTCAAGGTCGGTAGCGATCCGACCTGCGAAGCCGGCAAAGTCGCTAGAGCCGTAGCGACGAGATCGAGCACGGAGTCGGAAACAGACGCCTGTGTCTGACCAGCCATCGCCTCCGCATGCTCTGGCAATCCCACCACCAACTCCCCTAGCATGCGCCCTATGCCCTGACTGCCGCGAATGGCGATCGCCGTCAACCGCTCCGCCGATGGTGCTCGCACACGCAGCCTGTCGCGTGGCACCGTCACAACCAGTTGTTCGAAGTCCTCCCCGAACATGAGTTCATAGGGACGCGTGCTGTCATAGATCGCAAAATCGCCAGCTGCAAGTACTGCACGCCGACCATCTTGGCGTACTTCCCCCTCACCTGCCAATTGAAAGCTGACCAAGAACAGTTCCTCCTGAGTCTGCCGGATCAGCCGTGACGTCCGCCGCACATGCTGGCCACTGGTATTCACCACCGCAAGTTCAATATCCGCGAGATCGCTCTGGGCGATGCGACCAGAAAACTGCCGCCCTCCATTGAGCTTAACGGGGTCAAAGTCCAGCTTGACGAAGGCGCGACTGATAGCGTCTCGCCAATAGTCCAACCGCTCGTCAAAAGGTGCGGAATCGGTACTTGTGCGTTTCATCGTCTAACCCATGAACAGGACATCGGTGAGTCCTGGATTGGTACCGCTCGCCGAACAGCATAAGCCCACGCACGCCATTTCCAGTGGGCAATCACGGGACCCGGGCTGGCAAGCTGAATCAACGATGTCGGGAGCGTCGTGCAATACCCGCGATCTTTGGCATCGCAGAATGAAGCCGCCAAATAGGCGTACTTCTTTGCCGAACCTTCCTCTTGGAATACTAAATGAAAATTCGCTTCATCAGCTTGCTGTTTCTATCGATGATGGCGGCAACCTCTGCCAAGGCTACCGTTCTCGCGACCGATCCTGCGGACTATGTGCCTTTGCCGCCGGGCACTAACCTCGGCCTGCTCTATTACCAGCACAGCGAGAGCACTGCGTTCTACGCCGACGGAAAGCGCACGCCAGCACCCTTCGATGTCCAGTCGGATATCGGCGTCGTCCGCTATATCCACTACGCAAGCTTTCTCGGCTTCACAGTGACGCCGCAGGTCATCATGCCCTTCGGCAGCGTGCGCATGAGCGCCCCGGCCAATCTTCATTCGAATGGCATTGGCGATCCGTTTATCGGCTCGGCGATCTGGTTCATCAATGACCCTGATCACCAACGCTACCTCAGCGCCGCCCAGTTCGTCTCTGCTCCGCTTGGGACCTACCACGCCGATCAGGGATCCCTCAATCTCGGCACACACCGCTGGACAGCAGTGACGCATCTGAACTATTCCCAAAACATCACTGGTCCAGTTTTCCTCGACTTGACAGGCGAAGTTGCTCTCTACAGCACTAACAGCGATTTCGCAGGAGCCGACTACAAGCAGCGCCCGACCTTCAGCCTGCAAAGTCACCTCCGCTACGAACTCAACGACAGAACACGGATCGCGATCACCTACCACCACACGGCGGGCGGCCGTACCGAGCTCGACGGCGTCACTCAGAACGCAAGCATGTCGACCGATACATGCTTGCTCACGGTGGCCCACTTCTTGACGCCATCACTACAACTGGAAATCCAGGGCGGCCAGGACGTGCACGTGCGCAACGGCCCCAAGAACAAGCTTCGGCTGAATCTGCGTTTAGCAAAAGCGTTTTAGCGATCGAAAGCGCGCTTGGACGACCAAATCCACGCATGAAGGCTTCGCGCATATGGCGGCGATTGCGAAAACCGGTTTCCTTAGCGAGGACATCAAGCGGATGCCGGCCCTGTTCGATCATCAGTCGCGCCGCCTCCAGTCGCAGTCCTTCGATTGCCTTGGCGGGAAACGGCCCCGTTTCAAGCGTGAACACACGCCTGAACTGGCGCGGACTCAGATGAACGGTCTCGGCCTGTTCCTCCACGGTCAACGAACGGCTCAGATTCTGACGCGCATAGTTCAGCGCATTCTGGATACGATCAGACTTTGGCGCGAGATCGAGCATTTCGGAATGCTGGGACTGACCGCCCGCCCGACGCTGAAGCATAACCAGCTTGTGCGCCACCGAACGCACCACTTCCGCACCCAAATCCTTTCCACCATCGCGAGCGCCAAATCAAGACCAGCCGTCATGCCGGCAGACGTCAATATTGAACTGTCGACAATGTAGAGGCGGTCCTCCTCGACGAGGATATCTGGAAGATGCTTCTGCAACTCGCGGCCGTACGCTCAATGCGGCGCGGCGCTGCGCTGCGCCAGCAGACCCGCTTCCGCGAGGACGAAGGCGCCGGTGCAAAAGCCGGCGACACGTCTGGCGCGGTTGCCAGCCTTGCGCAGGAACGCGAGGATTTCGTCGGGCGCTGGCGAATTGATCGGGTCATTGCCCCCACGACCATCCATGTGTCCACGTCACGTCACCCCTCCCTCGCAATGATCGGGTACCCACCGCGAGGCCAAGCGACGAGCGCACCTCCCTTCACGTCATCAGAATCAGGAAGCGCTAGACAGAATGTATTGACCTGCCGCACCTCAAGCGACGTGGATTAGGCTTGAGATGGGTTAAACCAACAGCCCAGAGGCACAATTGAGGGGGCAGGTCATGGACAAGTTTAGCAAGTGTGTGGGCTGGGATGTCCACCAGGAAACGATCGCCGTTGCGGTGGCGCAGGCAGGCTCCGAAATCCGGGATTTTCTGCTCGCGCAGCGAGGTCCACACGAAAAGCCTTTACAGACGGAATATCGGTCTCGAAAGGAGTTCCAATTTCCACGTTATTCTCCTTTCTCATACGAATCCGGCTCGATCCAACGCTAAGGGACGGCATCCGGACGATTTCAATAAACCGGGGTGGCAAGCCCCAAGTGAATTGGGCTTGAGGGCACCGCGTTATAGTTCGGCGACGAACCGGCGGATGGCCGCCGCAACTGTAGACGGCGCTTCCAGCGGCGACAAGTGGCCGATGCCGGGCAGCACCTCAAGTTGCGCGCCGGCAATTCTCGGCAGCAGTTCGGCACGAAGCGTTTCCACGCGATCCACCTTATCCAACTCGCCGGAGATCACCAGCACGGGCACGTTGATGGCAGCCACATCGGCGGTAATGTCCTCGCGCATCGCCACATTCGGCCATGCGGCCTTGGCTTGCGGCGCGCCGCGCAGACTGTCTTCGATCACCTGCTCACGGCGTTGCGGTGCGAGCGGTGTGGCGGTCAGAACGTTGTCCAGCACCCAGCCGATCGATTCGCGCGACGCATAGGCGCCCACCATGGCCGTGCGTTGCTCATCTGACACCACCATCGGCGACGGCGGCGACGGTGCCACGAGCACCACGCCCTCTAGCCCCGGCGGCCGGCGCGACGCCAGCAGTTGCGCAGTCTTGGCGCCCATCGAATGACCGACGAGCACGTAGCGCGTCAAACCCAGCGCTTCGATCACGCCTTGCGCATCGTCCGCTAGGTCGCCAATCGTGTAGCCCGCTTCCGGGGCGTCCGAATGACCCCAGCCGCGGTGATCGGTCGCCACCGTTCGATAGTTGTCCGACAGCTCGTTTGCGACAAACTGCCAGGTACGTGACGAGCCGCCGTAGTAGTGCAGAAACACCAGCGCCAGGTCGCCGTGTCCCTTCTCGCTAACGCGAATTCGGATGCCGTTCGATTGGATGTCCATTCTCATCTCGCTGCTTGGTCTGTTTGTGGATGCGGTTGCGAACCGTCGCAAATCGCGCCGAAATCAAAGCTACCCCAGGACGGCGCCTCAGTTGCCGGAGAGCCATCCTCTCCGGCAAGACTGCGGTTCAGCTTTCGAAAGGAGCGTGGTCGAGCAGGTCGCAAACGTTCGGAATCTCGAAACCATGCACGTGACGATGTCCGATATCTGCTAGTCCCGTGCCAATTGCCGTGTGGGGCTTCTTCCGTGCAACTTCAGCTAACGCCGCCTGAAACGCGGCTTTGAATCCCAGGCGCGGATAGAGCTGCAGGACATCGTCGATGAGGGACGGTGTAATTTCCTCGATCCAGAGCCCCATGACGTCCACATGGGCACCCATGTGGACAAGAGCGACTTCCGGCTCCTTGCGGTCGGCGATGCCGGCGCTGGCGTGAAGCGCGATCGCGTCCCAGACCAGTTGTGCCCTCGATTCCGCGTAGCCGTTTGCCAGCAGAAAACGGCTGGCGGCATCAGCGCCATCGACTTCAAAGCGTTGATCGGCAGCAAATTCTTCCGTAAGTCCCAGGTCGTGCAGCAACGAGGCAAGGTAGACGGCCTCGCGGTCGTACTTCAACCCTCGCTTCTGACCAAGGAATTCAGACCACCACCACGTCCGGTGTACGTGACCCCGCATCGTTTTGGAATGGACGCGCTCGACGAGCGAGGCGGCTTTACGGGTAAGCTCAGAATCGGGATCGCTAACTCCCCCGATGATGACAGGTGTGCGCACATGTCCTCCGCAAGTATCAAGTTGATCAGGTTCATAGTGTAGGTCGCCCTGGGTTGGCAAAAATGACTGCTTTTGGACGATTTGTGCCAAAATGGGGCTTTTGGTCGGAAGGTGAGACCTCGATGAGGGAACGGAGGACATCACGTGGCCCGCGTGCAGGGGCGATGCCGAGGCGAGTTGTGATTTTGGGATTGCCACCCGTCGATGCGCTCGACGTCATCGGGCCGGCGGAAGTATTTGCCTTCGCGAATCGGCTTCACGAGGGCAAAACTGCACCCTATGCACTGGAACTGGTTTGTGCAGGCGCCGACATATACATCGAGAGCGAAGCCGGCATTGGACTCAAGGGACACAGGACGCTTGATCAGGAGCGTCGTGCACACAGGCCAATCGACACGTTGATCGTGGCTTCAGGCTTCAGATCATCAGATCGGCTGGATAAGACCACCATGGAGTGGCTCCGAACCCGTGCGCGGACAGTGCGGCGCATATGCTCGATATGCGTCGGAGCGTTTGCATTGGCTGAAGCAGGACTCCTGGATGGTCGCAGGGCAACGACGCATTGGGGTGTGGCGCAAAGCATGGCCGAACGCTATCCCAAGGTGCAGGTCGATCCGACTCCAATATGGGTGAAAGACGGAAACATCTACACCTCCGCTGGAGTATCGGCGGGTATCGACCTTGCGCTTGCCTTGGTCGGCGAAGACATGGGGGACAATGTGGCCTTGGAGATCGCCAAGAATCTTGTCCTATTCTTGCGACGTCCTGGCGGACAGGCGCAATTCAGCGTCGCCCTTCAGTCCCAACGCGCGGTCGGCTCAAGCCTGGATGAACTGTGCCTCTGGATCAGCGAGCACCTGGAAGCGAACCTTACGGTAGAAGTCCTAGCAGATAGGCTCGCAACTAGCGTCCGGACGTTGATACGCACCTTCCAGCGAGAACTGAATACTACGCCAGCAAAGTACGTCGAGGCCGTCCGACTCGAAGCAGTGTGCCGGGCGCTCGAACTAGGTGAACGGTCGACAGGGGAAATCGCACGGCGCTATGGCTACAACAGCTTTGACGTGCTACGTAAGGCGTTCACGCGTCGGTTCGGGGTGACCCCAAAAGATTACGCAGAACGCTTCGCGAAGGATAGCGCAGCGAGTTAGGTGCTTACGAGCCTTTTGTGACAACGAGATGAGATTTGGGATGGTGTGCTTGTTCTACTGCCCACGCACGACTGCTACGCTTGCTCATGAGGAGTCCCCATTAAATCCGCAGGCATACTCGGCCTTTGCCGGGGTAATCGTACCTTTCATGCAATTTCTGGCGGTTTGATCGAAAAAAACCTTATCGATCAACGATCTGCGGATCTTCCGATTGGGTGAGAACCGTCAAGCCGCAGAGCCTTGCTGCAGGCGGTTCTGCGCACGACTACCGCCAGATTTGACACGAAAGGTACGATTACCCCAACGCCCGCCAATCCACCGGCAGGAGACAGGCATACTCGACCAACGGAGCGATGCAGTTGAGTGGCATCAGGACGACTGCCCCGCAACCTGACCCGTCTTACGAGTGAGGACGCGAAACTCGTCCCGATTCAAGCGTGTGAGGCATGTCCCGAACCGCAAGTCCTCGCGATTGAGAACCTCGGTGAGCCAACAGCAATCGATCTCATGGGCATGGCGCAGTTGGAAATGTCGGCGCCGCAGCGGAACCAGCAGCAGGTCGGTGAGTCTTCCATGTTCGGTATCGAGCTTCAGGAAGTACATCAATGCGAGATGGGCGCCAAATGCTTCTTGGCCGCCGATGCCCTCGTAATCGTTCACGAAATCGCCGCAGCCATACAGAATGGCTTTGCCTGCATGTAATTCAATGCCCTTGGCGTGATGCGAAGCGTGACCATGAATTACGTCGACGCCCGCCTTGTCGATTAACTGGTGGGCGAAGGCTTGTTGCTCCGGGTCGAGATCGTAACCCCATTCAGCTCCCCAATGAAGCGAGGCTACCACCAGGTCACCGGTCCGCTTGAACTTAGCGATTTGTCTGGCAATACGGTCGACGCTCGCCCTCGAAAAGTCGGACAGCAGATTCACGCCAGCGCGGGCGCTCGTGGCCATCCATTGGTGCGGGGTACCCGCGTGCTCCATTGTGAACGCGAACACCAGGAGCCGTCCTGCGTTCGGCAGGGGCAGGATTGCTGGCCGGGCAGCCTCACGCGCGTCGCGCCCGGCACCAGCAGTCCCGATGCCGGCCGCGCCGAGCGCAGCGAGCGTGTCCTTCAACCCGGCATAGCCCCAGTCGAGCACATGATTGTTGGCCAACACGGCGCAGTCGACCCCGGCGGTGCGAAGGCAAGCCGCATTGGCTGGGTGCATGCGGTGATGGGCGCGCCTGCCTGGCCACGTGTCTTCCGAGGTCGTGATCGTTGTGCCCAGATTGATGATGCGCACATCCGGTCGCCGCAGCGCGAGCTCGTCGAGCGCGTCCCCCCAGATGTATGCGTGATTCACGGGTCTTGAGATCGGTCCCGTCTTCCGCTCAGCCAGCTTGACGTAGTCCAAGGCAGAGCCGATCGATCCCTCGTGCAGCGTAGGTGCGCTCGATGTTGCGAAGAGTTGATCCACTCCGCGCCCAGTCATGACATCGCCACACAGGAAGAGGCTGATCGTGGCCATTGCGGGGTCCCTGTCCGGTCAAACGTTGCCAGCGCGATCATGCTAACGCCAGTCCATGTTACACCTGCGCGCGACCGGTGATAAGGGCCGCGAACCTACCCGCAGCGCTAGGCTTGGCGCGTAGGTCCGGGGGTGGACGGCAAGCTCAGCATATTGAAGGTATATACCGAAGCGCAGCGCGGCTTCGCCCGGCATGCGCCTTGCCCGGTGCGGCTTCGTCTCCTGGGATACCCGGCCTGCTGAACCAGTGTTTCAGCATATCACCCACTGGCATCGCCCGGTAAGGCCCCGCAGCCGTCCCAGCCCTGCCCGTGCGCGTTGCGGTAGCGTACCGCGCCAGGCAGTAGCGGTGGCGGCTCGGTAAGGCAGCCGGCCGCCTGCAGGTCGGCCAGGGTCAGGCCGTGCTGGACCATCTGGATCCGGAACCAGGTGATCGCTTGCGCGCGCTCGACTTCGATCGACATGATGTAGGTGAATAGATGTGAGAAGGCGCAGGATCCAGCGCCGCGCCGTCGTTCGGAACATGGGACGTCAAGGCTGTTCCGGGGATTGCTGCTGTGGAGATCCGCGTCGGCAGGAGGACAAGGTGGTCTCTCTGCTTAAATTTTAATCAAATCCACAGATCGCGCGGTGGACAAATCCTCGCCCTCGGACGCCCCCTCAGGCTGGCCCCGGCTTGAACTTGGTGCGCGTCGCCGGCGCCCGGCGCCTGGCCGTCCCCAGGGCGGCGCGTCGCGGTGGCCTCCGCTTGCGCACGCTCGGCCCGCCGCAGCGCCGCCTCCAGTTCGGCCCGCAGGCTGCCCTGCACCGCCTGCCCATCCGCCAGCGCCCGTTGCGCCTCCACGCACTGCCGGCTGAGCGTGTCGCGCTCGGCGTGCAGCCGCGCCCGTTCCTCGGCGCCGACCACGGCGGCGTCTTGCGCCCTCGCCTGCACCGCTGCCAGCTCAGCGCGCAATTCCGCGAGCGCCTGCTCGGCCTTCTGGCGCAGCGTGCGCTCCCGGTCGATCTCGCGCAGCGCGCGGCGCTCGGTGGCCTCGGCCCGTTCCTGCCACCGCCACCTGCTCGCGGGTGCGCTCCAGCTCCGTCGAGAATTGGGTACGCAACTCCAGCAACTGCCGCTCGAGCGCCTAGAGCTGGGGGGGCTCAGCGCGACGCGCGTGCGCGGCCAAGTTGGCCTGGCCCTCGGCATCCAGTTCACCGCCTCACAGAACGACGCGGCATCGGCTCTTATCAGTTCTGGCGCCTGGTGGGCGATATGATCCGCGTGGACCTGCCGTCGCTGCGGAAAAGCTGTGCGCCTGGCAGGCATTGCAAGCGTGGCTGCCTGTAAAGCCGCGTCTTGCATAGCTCGTTCAGGCTTCCACGTTACTTGGGCATCCCTTCATACATGCTGGTGACGTCATCCATCACCTGAAGAATACGCTCGCTGGTCGTGGCGATGTTTCTCAACTGTTCCGCGCGACTGACCCCGGTCTGATTGAGTGCTTCTTCAAAGAACAGCCACTGAGAGCCGGCAAGCTGCAGTTCGCGACGGATTGCCTCTGTGTTTTGCGGTGCCGCGGTGAGAAGTTCCTGCGCGGCTGCGAA
This sequence comes from Cupriavidus sp. 8B, assembly GCF_054589115.1. NCBI lineage: Bacteria > Pseudomonadati > Pseudomonadota > Betaproteobacteria > Burkholderiales > Burkholderiaceae > Cupriavidus > Cupriavidus sp. 8B. Next base: position 157,650 of record NZ_BAAILO010000266.1, read on the forward strand.
TTCCCTGGTAGCCGTGTCCAGATCCTGCGCCATCTGGGGGGAGGTAACGCCCCAGGCGCGGAACATGCTGATCTTGGCGATCCTCTGCGAGAGCATCCGCTGGCGGCCGGCAACGTTGATCAGCTTACCCATCATGGTGCCGGAATGTTTCTCGAGCAGGAGGGTTCCCTGTTGCGCAAGCTTCAGCACGTCCTCGCTCATTCTTGCGATTGCTTTCGCGCTATCGAGATTCGGATCGCCACCGGACAGCAACTGCTTATAGGGAATCCATGTCTGCTCGATCCTGGCGTAGGTGTCCTTGATCTCCGGCGTGGGCGCGGACGCCTTCAGCTCCATGAGCTGCTTGTCAAAGAGCGCCACGGACTGTTCGAGGACCTTCTTCGAACGTTCGACTTCAACACCGAGGCCAGCCTGGCAGTAAGCCTTGGCCATGCGCTGAGACAGCATGCGCTGGCGGCCCGCCTTGTTGATCGCCGCGTTGATCGTTAGCGTTTCGGCCGAAGCGGTCCCGGCCAAGGCCAGCGCCAGGACGCTGCAGGCGATCAAGCAGAAGGAACAGACGTAACGTTTCAAGGGCGTCTCCGCGTTAAACTTTGATTGGACCTTTGGACGCATCGCTCGAGCCGACGGCGTGTCGGATCAGCTGATCCATCTCCTTGATGATGTCCGCAAGCACCAGCGTGATCACCGCGAACTCCCTGCCGTACTCTCCCGCCCGTGCCGCCGAGATGCGCGCATTCATTGCGACGATGTTCGCCTGCATCGAAATACCGCTGAGGCGCTCGACGAGGTCGGTGTGGCGTTTGCGCACAGCGACCTCGCAACGGTGCATCTCCTCCTGGTAGGCCTGCGTGACGGTCTGCAGCAGTTCAAGCATTGGCGTGGCCTGCGCCACCAGCACGTCGAGGGATGGCGCTCGCCGGCTGGTGTCGGCCAGTGGTGCGTCTATCGCTGTTCTGACCTGGTCGATGAATTCACGGATACGCGCGTCAGCGCGCGGACTACCAAAGTACAGTTGCTGCAAAGCGCCGGAGAATGCGCCGGGCAAACGCTCATTGCCCGTTACGAGATCCGAATGCGCCGACTCGAACATTGACAGGCACTTGCGTGCGATATCGAGCGCGGCAGTGTCCCCCCGCGAAGCGAGCAATATCTGGAGGACGATCCGTTGCGACAGCATGCGCTGCCTTCCGGAAAGGTTGATCAATCCGCCGATGGTTTCGGCGGACACTTCCGACTCGGGTGACTGAGTAGAGAAAGCGTTCATGCCATGCCTTGCAGGTAGTGTCGACGCAGACGCGCACCGCGCTGACCGGCAAAGAAAAAGCGCCCCGAAGCGAAATGCCTGCAAACCGGTTGTCCGGTTCGTGATCATTTCGCTTCGGGGCGCCGTTGCCCGGGATGCTCCTTTTCGGAGCGTGTCATCGCGACTTGCCAGATTGTTTCAAGGCCGCCGTTGGCCTATGTGTCGCCTACGCAATATCTATGCCATAGCTCACGGAAGTTGCATCAGTTGAGGGCGCAGGAAAATGGCACGGCGGGACCGACCCGCGCACCGATCCCGTGCCAGCTGCCTCATCACGACGCGTGCGCTGGGGCATGGCCAAGCCAGGGTTGCCCATAAACGTAGTCCTTGCCGCAGTGGCGTTGTGGTCCTGCAGTGCCTGCGCGGCGAACAATCTTCTGCGTTATCGGCATGGAGGCGGGTGACAGAAAAGCCGCCTGCAGCCGAACTGCCGTCTTGCTACTATTCGCGCTCGTGACGCGCCTGCGACGCTTGGCAGCGCGTAGCGCACTCGTCCTCACACCGCTCTGCAAAAAAACAAGGAAATATGGCGACACTGCCGCCCAAACACGTCATGGACCTGCTGCTCGACGCGATCTGCGTCGTCGACCGCCAGGGCCGTTTTCTGTCCGTCACGGGGGCTTGCGAGAGCATCTTTGGCTACCAGCCAGAGGAGATGCTGGGCACGCCGATGATTGACTTCGTCCATCCCGATGATCGGGCGAGAACGCTGCAGGCCGTCGAGCGGATCGAGGCTGGCTATCTGCAGCGTCATTTCGAGAATCGTTATGTGCGCAAGGACGGCAGTATCGCGCACATCATGTGGTCGGCACGCTTGTCCGAGTGCAAGAACCAGCGGGTGGCGGTGGCCCGCGATATTTCTGACCGGGCCCTCGCGCTGGCAGAGGAGCGGTTGCTGTCCGGTGGCTCGTCGGTGGAAGCACATTGGCGGCTGTCCGCCAAGCCCCCTACGCTGACCCCGCCGGGGTTTCCGCCCATTCCACTGTCTGCGCAGGATTACACGGTCCTGCATGCCCTCGCCAGCGGCGATGAATGCGTGACGCGCAAGGCCATCGTGCGGGCGCTTGGCGAGGATTACCTCCATTACGACCAGCGCCGACTGGATACCCAGATGCGCCGCCTGCGCCGCAAGGTCGAGCAGGTGGGCGGCCTGCGGTTGCCCGTGTCGACGGTGCGGGGCGAGGGCTACCGGGTCTACCAGAAGATCGTGATCGACGGCTAGTGCCGGGGTCTGACACAAAGGCCACATGGTGCGGGCCGCCAGTTTGCTCAGATTTGCTCAGACAGCGAGGGGGCCGCCGCTTTTATTCTTTTGGCTTTGAACATTAGCCAGACTGGCGATCGTCAGCTTGCCTCGAGCGCGATCCATGAGGATTTGAATCGGATGCAGCAACCTCAACTCTCCGCACTTAGTCGTGCGGAGTTGGACCTTGCATTTACGTCGTTTGCGGGGATGGATGGCGGCAACCCGGCCGCCGCCATCTGGGTGTGCGACGTGGCCCCGCTGGCTAGCTGCGTACCGCTATCGGTAGCGTTGCAGGGGCAGCCGATACCCGGGGCATGGGATAGGGAGTTCCGTTCGCGCCATGCACACCTATTGCCGCGCTGGCAGTCGCATTACCGCATCGCACGGATGTTGGCTGCAGCGCGGTCAGCCGCCTTGCCCCCGGGGCGCATTCCGATCAATGCACAGGAGTACTTTGACCGATATCTCTACGTGCCGAATGGATGGGAATTCAAGCTCAATCTCTTCCCACTGCCTGAAAGAACAGATCACACTTTGCCCTGGAGCAAGGTATTCCGCGAGCTGCAGGTGTTGGGTGTCAAGTCGGAGTATTTACGCCTGTGTCGCCTCGGCGGGCGCTTCCGCTTCATATCGTCGCTGCGCCGCCAGCACCGGCCTCGCGTGGTACTGTGCCTCGGTGAGCGCCACGCGCGCGACTATCTGCATGCGTTCGGCTTCGAGGACGTGGAGGGAACCGATGTGCTCCTGCAGCCGGCCGATTTGGTGCGGCGCTTGCAGGTCTTCGAGCATGATCAGACCGCGCTGGTACTGAGTCCCCGCCTTGGCGGCGCGCAAGGGCTGAGTTCCGACGTGCTGCTCGACGCGCTAGGCACCTTCTTGGCGAAGTGGCTTCTCCCGACGGATTTTCCGCCTTGCTTGGGCGTAGCCGAGGAGCCTTCCGTCGCGCAGCCCGCTGGTAAGGCCTTGCCGGCAACTGAGGCGCTCGCATTGAACGAAGCATGGGGGGCCGCCCGAAATGGCTTGGCATCCTGCATCGTGCACCAGTAGAAGAACCGGCCCTTCACTGTAGCGCGCCAGATGAGGTCCCAGCACAAACCTGGTTCGGACCACCGGCCCCGTGCGTCGTCAGCAGCCGTGGCTGCGGGCTCTGGCTGCGGCAATGCCAGTGGCCCTGAACCGTGACCTAACCAGGCATGAGCCAGAGTCACGATGGAGCGGGTGAAGGGAATCGAACCCTCGTCATAAGCTTGGAAGGCTTCTGCTCTACCATTGAGCTACACCCGCGCGCGATGCGCGGCATGATAGCAGCGACACCAACGAATTGTGTAGCGATTTCATTTTTTGATCATGCACAGCTGCGTGCTATCAAAATCTCCCCTGCGCAGGTGGCTCGGCTACTTCGACGTCGATACGATGCCCCTTCTCCAGTTGTTGTCAGCCGCCTGCTCGACCTTCCGGCGTAGCGTGCGCTCCTGGTCGATCTCACGCAGCGAGCGGCGCTCGGTGGCCTCGGCGAGTTCCTGCGACACCGCGACCTGCTAGCGGGTCTGCTCCAGCTCCGTCGAGAACTGGGTACGCGCCTCACCCAGTTGCCGCTCAAGCGCCTCGGCATGGCGCGTTCCCTCCTCCTTATGTGCCTGCGTGGACGAGCGAGCATGGCGTCCGGCGCCCCGCCGCGCGCGCTAGCTGCACGGCCTCAGGCCGCCTGCACGCCGGCGGTGCCCTCCTCGACCGCACCACCGCGGCCTGCGCCTGGTGGCGCTGGACTTTCGCCTCGCCGCGCCTCTTGGCCATCTGTATGGCCTCCTCGGAATCGCAGTTATCTTAATGCAGGAAAAAAATGCCGTACGGGCGTTATGTTAAATGATAGCAGCTTGGAATAGCGCCAGAACAAGGCATCGAGGTTTGCCGGCGCCAAGGGTTCGAGGCGGCTACCAATCCGCTCCTTCGCGCGCAGGTACTCAACCAATCCAATCGGACAGAATCCTTCCCGCGTCGCCGCCCTTCAGCCAGCACAGCATCCAACAGAGACTGATACTGCTTGGGCGGGAAGAAATGAGAAATCAGAGGAATCACACGACTCGTGTACTCTTATGTGTGGAATTCTATTCAGTTTGCCCGCAAACTGTATCGGTTTATACGACATGCAAAATCCGATGCCTACATCTGTCCCCGAACCGCAAGCCGTTTCCAGCACAGTCACCCGCAGCGCGATATTCATCGTTGCGACGCTCACCGACGGTGACGGCCACGCCGACACCGTCCGCGCGTGGTGTGGCGACGTCGCCGCAGTCGTGCGCGGGGTCGGTCAGCGCGTGCCGGCCGGCAATCTGTCCTGTGTCTGCGGCTTCGGCTCCGGCGCATGGGACAGGCTGTTCGGCGAGCCCCGTCCTGCGGCGCTGCATCCGTTTCGGGAGTTCGGCACCGGCAAGCGCGTCGCCATCGCGACGCCGGGTGACCTCCTGTTGCACATCCGTGCCGATTCGATGGACCTCTGCTTCGAGCTTGCCACCCGACTGCTCGGCAAACTCGGCGATGCGATCCGGGTCGTCGACGAGGTGCACGGCTTTCGCAACTTCGACATGCGCGCGATGATCGGCTTTGTCGATGGCACTGAGAATCCGGCCGGACGCGAGGCGGTCGATTTCACGGTGATCGGCGACGAAGATACCGAGTTCGCCGGCGGCAGCTACGTCATCGTGCAGAAGTATCTGCACGACATGGCTGGGTGGGACGCCCTTCCCGTCGAAACGCAGGAACGCATCATCGGGCGCAAGAAACTGTCCGACATCGAACTGGACGAAAAGGTTAAACCCTCGTCATCGCACAGTTCTCTGACGACGCTCGTCGAGAATGGGCAAGAAGTGAAGATTCTGCGTGACAACATGCCGTTCGGGCGCCCAGGCGCGGGAGAGTTCGGCACCTACTTCATCGGCTACGCCCGTTCGCCCGCACCCATCGAACAGATGCTGGAGAACATGTTCGTCGGACGGCCGCCTGGCAACTACGACCGGCTGCTCGATTACAGCAGCGCAGTCACTGGCAGCCTGTTCTTCGTCCCGTCGGCTGACCTGCTCGCAGGGCTCGCGGACCGCGAAGCACCTGCTGCCAGTGTTGGTCAATCTGCTCCCTCTGCGTCGGCCGCGTCGCAACAACAAGGCTCATTGAATATTGGATCGCTCAAAGGAAGCCATCAGTATGAATAACCTGCACCGCGAACTCGCCCCGATCACCAGTGCCGCATGGTCACAAATTGAACAGGAAGTGGCGCGTACCTTCAAGCGTTCGGTGGCTGGACGGCGCGTGATAGACCTTATCGGCCCCGGAGGCGCCGAACTGGCCGGCGTGGGCACCGGACACCTGCGTGACATCGAGGCTCCGCTGCAGGGCGTCGGCGCGAAGTTGCGCGAGGTCAAGGCCCTGGTTCAGCTGACCGTGCCGTTTGAACTCCAGCGCGAAACGATCGACAGCGTCGAGCGCGGCGCGCTCGACTCCGACTGGCAGCCAGCAAAGGAAGCGGCGAGGCAGCTCGCGTTCGCGGAGGATCGCGCAATCTTCGACGGCTACCAGGCGGCGGCCATCGTCGGGATCCGCGAAGGCTCGTCGAATCCAAAGTTCACGCTGCCAGCCGACGTCAACGAATATCCGAACGTGATCAGCGGTGCGATCGAGGCGTTGCGGCTCGCGGGCGTCGACGGCCCCTACTCCGTGCTCCTCGGCGCCGACGCATACACCGCGCTCGCTGGGGCGCGCGATCAAGGTTATCCGGTCATTGACCACATCAAGCAGATCGTCAGTGGCGAGATCATCTGGGCGCCGGCGATTAGCGGCGGCAGCGTACTGTCGACCCGCGGTGGCGACTACGCATTGCACCTTGGCGAGGATCTGTCGATCGGCTATATCAGCCACACGGATCAGGTCGTACGGCTGTATCTGCGCGAAACGTTCGCGTTCCTGATGCTGACGAGCGAGGCATCGGTCTCGATCGCGCTGTCACAGTAAGCGCCGGGAAAGGCGACGGCGGATTCCCACGAGCCGATCCTGCCGGCCATCGCATCGCGCTAACGAGCCATCAAGTCTTTTTGGAGCCGTATCGTGCCGCCAGCCCATCCACGGCTCGGCTGAATTCCCGAATCGTTTCGTCAATGATCTGACGCACCGGCATGATCGAATCAATGCGCCCGCAAACCTGCCCGGTCAGCGGCACGGCCGCTTCCATGTCGCCGCCGAAGTAAAGCTGCTGCACGCCGGCGAATTCGCTCTTGATGCTTTCCGGCACCTGCTCTTCGATCCGGGATGTGCGTGCCGTGCGCAAGGCCCGGAGTGCCGGGCCATTGCCGCCGCGATTGAGAAATACGGTATCTGTTTCGCGCGCATCGACAATGGCGTTCTTCCAGTTGTCATGCACGGGCGATTCTACCGACGACAACATGCGCGTGCCCATCTGGATGCCCTCGGCACCCATGGCGAACGCCGCCGCCATGGTGGCGCCATCGCAGAAGCCGCCGGCGGCGATGACCGGGACTTCGACCTTCGAGCAAACCAGCGGCAGCAACACCATGGACGCGACGTCGCGCTGGTTCTTGAAGCCGCCGCCCTCGCTGCCCTCCACGATCAGGCCATCCACACCGGCGGCGACAGCCTTCAGTGCGCCGGCCAGCGTCGGCACCACATGGAAAACCGTCAGGCCGGCCGCCTTTAGTTCGGCGCAATAACGCGTGGGGTCGCCGGCGGATGTGGTCACGAACCGGATTCCCTCGTCGACGACGAATTGCACAATGGCTGGGTCACGCACGTAGGTCAGTGCGATGTTGACCCCGAATGGCTTGTCGGTCAGCTCGCGCATCTTGCGGATTTCACCGCGAATCGCGTCCAGTTTTCCGGATGAGGTCTCGATGATGCCCATGCCGCCGGCATTCGAGACTGCGGCAGCAAGCTGCGCCCTGGCGATCCATCCCATTGGCGCCTGGATGATCGGATGCTGGACGCCAAGCATCGCTGTCACGCGATTGTTTATGGTCATGCCTTTCTGTCTCCGCTCGGTAACTGGTGGAATTGATGGAACTGCTGATCACTGGTCAGGCCATTCTATTTCGCAACGCCGAAACATTGCAACTGGTTGCATACCAAAGTTCTTTCAGATCGCAAGCCGAAATTGTTCAGATCGGGCGCCGATGATCCGTGGCAACCTGCGCAGATCACCGATTGCCCAGCTTGAGGAGTGCCCCATGGAAAGAGCCCACCGCCGGCGCCTGCCGCAATGCGGTTGGCAAGCTGGACGAGTCCTGGGACGAAGCCGTTGCGAAGGGGTGGACCGTCGTGAGCATGAAGCAGGATTGGAAGCAGGTGTATCCGCCTGCGCCACGGTGAATTGCCGCGCGCTGGTTACCCAGCGCCGGGCTTGGCACAACCATATGCGATTGCATTAAAGGCAACTAATGCACGACCGCCTCGCAAATGGCGTAAAGGCCCTCCAAGCGTAGGCCTTGAAGTACGTTGCCCCTATCGCCGGCGTGCCTGCCCAGATATCGCAGGTGTGCACCGGCGTCGAAAAAGCAGGCCCGGCTTGACACACCGGACCTGCAGCGGCAACCGCTTCAGTGGCTGGCTTGCGCCTGAGCGGCCTCGATGGACTCCATCACCACGCGGCGCGCGTCGAACTCCTCCGCAATCTTCTGGTCCTGCGCGAACTGCGCCTCGACGTCGACATTGGCAAACTCGATGGCGCCCATGTCGGCAAACGCGGCCTGCACCCGTGGGCTCCACAGCCCGATATCCTTGACGGTCGGCACGATGCGGCTGAACAGCCTCTGGCGGAACTGCCGCATGGTCTCGGACTCCCGCACGGCCTTGGCGCACTCTTCTTCCGGCAGCCCAAGGCGGCTCCATACTTCCTTCTGGTCGAAGCGATCGCGCATCAGGTAGCAGGCTTCGATCACGAAGTCCTCGCGCTCCTTGCGCTCGGCCTCCGTCAATTGCGGATAGTAGCCGCGCAGCGCGGTGCGGCCAAATGCGACGTGGCGCGCTTCGTCCTGCATCACGTAGGCGTTGATCGATGCGGCCAGCGGATTCTTGGAGAAGTCGCGGATGCGCTGGAACGCGGCCAGCGCCAGCCCTTCCACCAGCACCTGCATGCCGAGGTAGCAGAAGTCCCAGCGTGAGTCGGTCAGGATGGTTTCAAGCAGCGATTTCAACCCGGAAGTGATGGGATAGATGATCCCGACCTTCTCGTGCAGCAGGCGCGAATAGGCTTCCACGTGGCGCGCCTCGTCCATGGTCTGCGTGGCGGCATAGAACTTGGCGTCCATTTCCGGCACCATCTGCACGATGCGCGCGGACACCATCAGCGCGCCCTGCTCGCCATGCAGGAACTGCGACAGCGAATGCGCCTGCTGGTGGCGGCGCACGTCGATGCGGTCGTGCTTGCCCATCTTTTCCCATAGCGGCGTGCCGTAGATCGGGATCATCCGGTCATCGAGTTCCTGCGGGTTCTCGGGATCGAGTTCCTGCGACCAGTCGATCCGGTCGGTGGCGTTCCACTGCTGCTTCTTGCTGGTCTCGTAGAGTTGCAGCAGCTTGGAATTCTCGTTGTCGTACTCCCAGTTGAACTCGGTGGACACCTGGCTGCCGACCGACCAGCCTGTCTGGACCACCGGCAGCGTGTAACGATGAAGGGATGACATGCAATCTCCTTTGGCGCTCATGGGTTTTGACCGTTCTCCACGCCTGTTTTGCTAGCACTAGCCGGTGGTGGGATTGGTCTTGAATTTGCTTTTGCTTCCGGCTATAAACAGAATCATAATTCTCTTTCTTGTTATTTCAAGGGTCCGGCACAGGGTCCGCAGAAGCCAGGAGACATTGATGCAGTTCCACAATTGACTGTCGCGCAGATCACTCGGGAGACCGAAGACGCCCGTTCCTACGCGCTCCTGGTCCCCGATGCACTGCAGCAATCCTTCGTCTATCGCGCCGGCCAGCACCTCACCTTCCGGGTAAACGTGGACGGGAAAATCCTGCTGCGCAGCTATTCGCTTTCCAGTTCGCCCGAGGCCGGCGGCCTTCCAGTCGTCACCGTCAAGCGCATCCCGGGTGGCCGCGTTTCGGGCTGGTTCCATGCGCAGGTCGGCGCCGGCACGCAACTGGAGGTGAGCGCGCCGACTGGCCGGTTCGTGTGCGAGGCCATGGATGCGCCGCTCTTCTTCTGCGCGGCGGGCAGCGGCATTACGCCGGTACTGTCGATGATCCGTTCCGCGCTGGCATCCACCAGCCGCACGATGACGCTTTACTACGCCAATCGCGATGGCGACAGCACCATCTTCGCGGCGCAGATCGCCAGGCTGGCGCGCGGCAACCCCGAACGGCTGACCGTGCATCTGCACTACGACGACGCCGACGGTTTTCCCGAGCGTGGCAAGATCGCCGCCCTGCTCTCGGCCGTGCCGCACTGCCAGCTCTATCTGTGCGGCCCCGGGCCATTCATGCGGACCGTGCTGGAGGCCGCTGAAGTGGCCGGCATGGCGCCGGGGCGAGTGCATCTGGAACGGTTTGACGCTGCCGCGCAGGAGCCCGATGTGGCAAGCGCGGCGCCGTTGCCTGCCCAGGCTTGCGATGCCACGGTAACCCTCGGCGGCGCCCTGCATGTGGTGCGGGTTGCCAGCGGCCAGTCCCTGCTGCAAGCCGCGCTGGCCTGCGGCGTGGATGCGCCCTATGCTTGCGAGGAAGGCTATTGCGGCTCGTGTGCGGCCAAGTGCGTGGATGGCGCGGTCGTCCATGCGCGCAACGATGTCTTCAGTGCCGACGAGCTTGCTGCCGGCTGGATCCTGACCTGCCAGGCGCGCCCACGCCAGGAGCGGCCGGTCGCCATCACCTTCGACGTATGACATCCGAAATCACGGCACCCTTTGACGCCGCAGCGCCGACGCTGCGCGCGGGGCTGAAACAGCCCCGCCAGGAGAGAAGCGAAGCCACGCTGAAGGCTCTGCTTGCAGCCGGGAGGGCGCTGATCAACGAAGCCGGCAGCCTGACCGGCTTCTCGCTCGCCGATCTGGTGCGGGCCGCCTCCACGTCCGTTGGCGCGTTCTATGCGCGCTTTCCGGACAAGGAGACGTTCTGCGCGCTGGTGCTGGAAAACACGCTGGCGGAGCTGCGCGCCGAGCTGGACTATTCGCTGGCCACGGACCCCACCTGGAACGCAGGGCCGGCCCACGCGATCTGTGCGCGCATCGTTGGCTTTTACATCGGCCTGTTCCGCGAGCACCGTGGCCTGTTCGCCGCGTATATGCGGCATAGCCCCGCGCAGAATCCCTTGTGGCAACCCATTCGCGAGGCCAACCGGCAGATCCTGGATGCCATGGTGCCGCGCCTGGCCAGCCACGTTGCCGCCGGGCGTTTCAGCGGGCCGGATGACGAGACCCGCATAGCGGTCCAGCTTGTCATCAGCGCATTGACCAATATCGTGCTGCATACGCCCAGCGCCCTGGACCTGTACGATCCACGGCTGGAGCAACGGCTCACGGAAATGCTGCACCGCTACCTTGCCTTGCCAGCGGCGGACGTGTGTCTTGCCTACGCCTCTAGCAGCAACAGGTAGCGGCGCATCATCCGGATCAGGTGGGTTTCCAGCTTGCGTTCCTCCAGATGCAGCGGGCCCGGATCGTTGAGCAATAGATTGGCCAACGTGCCCACCAGGAACTGGATGGCCACGCGCACCTCGAAGTCCGCGGTGCCTGCGCGTGGCGAATCGATTTGCCTGGCCAGCAATGGCACAAGCAGATCCTGGATGCGGCGGTTGGCCAGCCGCATGGGATTGTCGCCGCTCCCGGTCGCGGAGTAATGCCGCAGGAATCCTTTGAACAGGCCACGATTCTGGCGAAACTGGCCTACATAGACGCGCACGATGCGCTCGACGATGGCCGTAGCCGGGCCGGCTTGCCAGACCGGATCCCTGGCGACCGATTTTTTCGTGAGCGCTTCGGCCTCGTCCAGCGCGGCTTCAAGCATGACCTGGAGGAACGCCTCCTTGTCCTTGAAGCGGGCATAGAAGGCGCCAATCGACGTCTCGGCCGCCTTCACTACATCGTTCAGGGAAATGTCATCCAGGTCGCCGCGTTGCTCTGCGAGCGCCCGGCCGGCTTTGATCATGTTGCCCAGGTTTTGCTCGCTGCGAGGCTGGCGTGGGGGCCGCATCGCGGGCGAGGTGACGGTGGTTGCAACAGGTCCCTTTGTGGCACGCCGCGCGGGCGCGTCCTGGCGAGCGGACGCGCGGGCTGGCGTCGAGGGTTTTCGGCTGGCAGGCATGAAGTGGCAATGGTCAATGTGCGCAAGCAATGCCCGCATTATGGGGCCTTCGCCTCTCTCCCTTCTGTTGCCATGCCGCCGGAGCCTCGATCGCAAGCCGCTCGCCGAAGCCTACTCCACCTTCTCCCAGCCAGCACCTGGCGCGAATGGTATCCACACACAAAGCACGAAGCTCGGGCAAACTCAAAGATCCGGCTTTTTTTAGCGCAGCGGTTTCCAGTCGTGGCGCCATCGGTGATCAGGCGAGCCAGGCGTTCACCTCGCCGGCGACCCGCGCGATGCAGGAGACGGCATTTTGCGCCATCGGCGACGGGGTCCGGTTGCGCAGGCTGACAACGCCCATCTCGGAGAACAGCGAAGGCAGTCCCTCGATGCGCAGCGGCAGCAGCGTGCCGGCATCGAGATCGGCCTGCACCGACGTATGCGTGGCGGCGAGAACCGTGTCGGTGGACAGCGCCACGGCCCTGAGGATAGCAATGTCATCGCACTCGAGCGCGAGCACGGCTTGCTCGCCAGCCGGCATGCTGAGCACCCTGGCCAATTCGGTCTTCAGGACATTCGGCAGCTTGGTCGCCGCGACGCCGTACTGCCAAGCATCGGCCACCGTGCATCGGCGCCCGGCAAGCGGGTGCGAGGTGCGTACGTAGAAAAAACCGGATTGCGTCCCCAATGGACGGATTTCCAGTCCCGGATCTTCCGGCAGGTCGCGCACGTCGGCGACGAAAAACTCGAGGTCTTCGGCGCGCAGGCGCTCCAGCAACTGCTTCCAGTTGCCCTCTTCCACGCGCAAGGCCACCTTGGGATAGAGGCTTCGCAGTTCGGACAGCGCTCGCGGCATCAGCGTCGCCGCCGGAAATGGCCCGGCGCCGAAGGCGGTGTCGCCCAGCTGGCTGTCTCGAAAGAGATCGACATCGCGCTGCAGGCAGCGCGCATCGAAGAGCAGCCGGCGGGCCCGCTCGATCACGAACTCGCCGGCCGGAGTCGGCCGCACATCGCCCACGTCACGGTCGAACAGGCGGATGCCGAGGTCCGTCTCGATAGCCTGGATGCTGCGGCTGAACGCAGGCTGGCTGAGGTGGACGCGCTCGGCCGCCCGCGCGAAATGCAGGGCATCGGCCAGCGCCAGAACGTGGCTGAGACGGCGAAGGTCCATCATGCTGCGTTGCTCCGTACGCATTGGAACATTGCATAGTATGCATTGGACGCATTGACCCGGCAAGCCTACAGTCAGGCGGACTTAAGGTCTTTCAGGCCAAAAAGCGAGATCGGAGACAACTCAATGAGTCCGCACCTTCAGAACACCTTGATCGTGATCGCCATGCTTGGCTTTGCCTGCATGGAGTGGGTCACGCGGCGCTACAAGAACAGCGTCAACGCTACCCTCGACGATACCAAGCTGGAGCTGGCGATGTTCGTGAGCCTGCTCGCGATCACCCAGCCCCTGGCCTTGCTGGGGGCCGGCAAGCTGTGCGCCTGGCTGATGCCAGAGCATCAAGGCGCGTGGGCACACCTGCCATGGTGGACAATGGCCGCGATCTTGCTGGTTTGCGACGACATGACGCAATACTGGTGGCACCGCGTGTCGCATTCGCCGTTGTTGTGGCCTTTGCATCGCGCGCACCATACCGCGCAGTACATGAGCATCCGCATCACGTACCGGAACAATTTTTTCTATTACCTGATGATGCCGGGCCTCTGGATCGCAGGCGTCCTGCTTTACTTCGGGTTCGCCAAAGTCTACGGTGCGTACCTGGTCATCAAGCTGACTGTGATCCTTGGCGCGCACAGCGCGTGGCGCTGGGACGAGCCCTTGTACCGCATCCGCGCGCTGCGCCCGCTGATGTGGATCCTGGAGCGCACGATCTCCACGCCCGCCACCCACTGGGCGCACCACGCGATGACGAACGAGGACGGGATCGGCTACTACAAGGGCAATTTCGGCAATCTGCTGTTCTTCTGGGACATCCTGTTTGGCTCGGCGCATATCACGCGCAAGTATCCCGCCAAGGTTGGCTTGCAGGATGACGTGCTGTTCGGGCAGGAGCGCTGGTTCACCCAGATGTTCTACCCGCTGTTCCAGTCGCGCCGCGCGCATTCCGCGCTGCGCTTCGGCGGACGGGCTTATGCGGAAACCGAAACCCATTCCGAAACGGTGCTGCAAGCCAATGAACAGCAGAGGTCCGCATGAACGGCCGCGCGCTGACAGAGGAACTGGCCAGGCAGGACATCCTGAGCACCTGCGTGCAAGCCGTGTTCGCCGCGCAACAGCAAGCCTTCCTGCGCCACACCTTGCCTGATGCGGGGCAGCGGCGTGGGCACTTGCGCGCTCTCAAGCAGCAACTCCTGCGCTACCAGGACGTGCTTGCCGAAGCGATTTCCCAGGATTTTGGCGCTCGCTCGCTGGCTGAGACCAAGATGCTGGAGGTGCTGCCGACCACGCTGGAGATCCGTCATGCCGTCTCGCATGTGCGCCGCTGGATGCGGCCGAGCCGGCGCTGGCCCGAGCTGCTGTTCGCCAGCAACAGCCTGCGCGTCACCTACCAGCCCAAGGGCGTCGTTGGTGTCATCGCGACCTGGAATTTCCCGGTCTATCTGTCCTTGGGCCCGCTGGTTGCCGCGCTGGCCGCCGGCAACCGCGTCATGATCAAGATGCCGGAGACAACGCCAGCCACCAACGCCACGCTCAAGGCCATGCTGGGCGAGATCTTCGCCGAAGACCATGTTGCATTGATCGGCGGCGAGCTGCAAGACCCCGGTGTCTTTAGCGCCCTGCCCTTCAATCATCTCGTTTTCACCGGCTCGCCAGCGGTAGGCCGTATCGTCATGGGCCAGGCGGCGCGCAATCTCACGCCGGTCACGCTCGAGCTTGGCGGCAAGTCGCCCGCCATCGTGTTGCGCGACTATCCCGTGCGCGAGGCCGCCCGGCGCATCGCGCACGGCAAGGGCATCAACTGCGGCCAGGTTTGCGTGGCGCCCGATTACGCGCTAGTGCCGCGCGAACGGGTGGACGAGTTCGTCAAGGCAGTGATCGAGGCTTTCGGCGAGATCTTCGGCGAGCGTACCGGGCACAACCCCGATTACACGGCGCTGGCCACCGATCGCCACGCTGCGCGCATCCAGGCCATGCTGGACGACGCGCGCGCCAAGGGCGCGACGGTGGTGGCCTGCGGCGAGGTCGGCCCCGGCCGCCGGTTGCCATTGCACGTCGTGACGAATTGCACGCCCGACATGCTGCTGATGCGCGAGGAGATCTTTGGCCCCATCCTGCCGGTGCTGCCGTACGACACGCACGAGCAGGCTATCGCCATGGTGCAGCAACGCTCGCGTCCGCTCGCCCTGTACTGCTTCAGCTTTGATACGGCCGAGCGCGAGAACCTGCTCGCGCGCACGCATTCCGGCGGCGTCACCATCAACGACTGGGCCTGGCACGTGGTCAACCACGACGCACCCTTTGGCGGCGTGGGTAACTCCGGCATGGGCACCTATCACGGCGAAGAAGGGTTTCGCGAACTCTCGCATGCGCGCACGGTATTCAAGCGGCATCGCTTCTTTCCCATCGGGCTGTTCTATCCGCCCTATGGCAATCTGGCGCAGCGCCTGACGATGATGCTGTTAGTCGGCCATGGCGATGCGGCGGTGAAGAAACCGTTCTGAAGCAAGCGTCCGGCGCACCCACCTTGAGTTGATCGAAGCGATCCTGGCATCGCGCCGGCCAGGATAGGCGCCAACTCATGAGGCGCAGGATCCGACTATCGGGCCGATGACCTGTTCAGGGCTGCAGCGGCGCGTATGAGCGTCTTGAAGGCATCCTCATCGATTTCATCATCCTCATGGAGATCGATAGCGCGCCTGGTGTTGCCTTCAAGGCTGGCATTGAATAGTCCTGAAGGGTCCTTGAGCGAAGCGCCCTTGGAGAAAGTCAGCTTCACGACGCTCTTGTACGTCTCGCCGGTGCAGATCATTCCATCGTGAGACCAAACCGGAACGCCTCTCCACTTCCACTCCTCGACCACCTCAGGGTCAGCCTGTTTGATGAGAGCGCGGAGATGGGAGAGCATCTTGCCCCTCCAGTCGTCCAATTCCTTGATCCTCGCGTCGATCAGCTCGGACGGGGATTCGTCCTTGGTCGTTGTGCTCTTTTTCATAAAACGCCGTCCGCGACTGTTTGCATGCTGAAAGCATAGCCTGATGGTCATTTATTTGCCAACTCCAGCCCTGGTGCTGTCGATCCTGGAAGGTCAGCGCCCAACTTCAAGAGGGGATGGCCGCACGCTCGCGTTCTGAAATCGCCGCCGCAAAAGCAAAACCCCCCAGTACTTTCGTACTGGGGGGTTTCAAGGGAGAGCCTGGCGATTACCTACTTTCACACGGGTATCCGCACTATCAT
>NZ_BAAILO010000267.1:0-378 GCF_054589115.1 Cupriavidus sp. 8B
AACGTTCGGGTTGATGCATCTGTTCGGCTTCTCGATTAACGCGCTTTCCTTATTCGGTCTCGTGCTCGCGATCGGTATCGTGGTGGACGATGCAATCGTGGTGGTCGAGAACGTCGAACGCAACATCGCGGATGGCCTTGCGCCAAAACAGGCTACCTACAAGGCGATGAAAGAGTCAGCGGTCCCATCATCGCAATCGCGCTAACCCTGATCGCTGTCTTCGTCCCGCTAGCGTTCATGACTGGGCTGACGGGCCAGTTCTACAAGCAGTTCGCACTGACCATCTCGATTTCAACAGTCATCTCGGCGGTCAACTCGCTAACGCTCTCGCCGGCGCTTTCCGCACTCCTGTTGCGCGGCCATGATGTCCCGAAGGAC
>NZ_BAAILO010000268.1:0-240 GCF_054589115.1 Cupriavidus sp. 8B
ATTTCCAACCCATTGACCGCTGCTGCCCTCGGTAGCGGCAGCTTCAAGAAGGCGACGGTCGCGGCAAGCTATGCGTTCGGCCCGGCAAAGATCATGGGCGGCTATCGCTGGGGCCAGAACAAGGACCAGAATGGCAGCCTGATCGAGCGCGACGACTTCTACTGGATCGGCGCCACCTACCAGGTGACGCCGGCGCTTGGCCTGACGCTCGAGTACAACTACGACAACGTCAAGAACTTC
>NZ_BAAILO010000269.1:0-8762 GCF_054589115.1 Cupriavidus sp. 8B
ACTGCAACTGGCGCGCGCGCTCATGTGCCCGTCCGACCTGCTGCTGCTCGACGAGCCGACCAATCACCTCGACCTCGACGCGCTGGTCTGGCTGGAAGCCTGGCTCAAGCGCTATCCAGGAACCCTCGTCGTGATCAGCCACGACCGCGAATTCCTCGACGCGGTGACGCAGGTGACGGTGCACGTCGACAACGCCAAGCTCGTGCGTTATGGCGGCAACTACAGCAAGTTCGAAGACATGCGCGCTGAGCAACTCATATTGCAGCAGGCCGCGGTGGCCAAGCAGGCAGACAAGATCGCCCACCTGCAGAAATTCATCGACCGTTTCAAGGCCAAGGCCTCGAAGGCGAAGCAGGCGCAGAGCCGGGTCAAGGCGCTCGAACGCATGGAGAAGATCGCACCGGTGCTTGCCGACGCAGAGTTCAACTTCGAGTTCAAGGAGCCACTCAACGTCCCGAACCCGCTGTTGTCGATGCTGGACGCGAGCTTCGGCTACCCGGCGCCGACCGGCGCACTGCCGGGCACGCCGCCCACGGTCATCGTGCGGGGCATCAATCGTTCCGTGCTGGCCGGGCAGCGCATCGGCATTCTCGGTGCCAACGGCCAAGGCAAGTCCACGCTGGTGAAGACGGTGGCGCACGCGCTGGCGCCGATTTCCGGCGAAATCAGCGAAGGCAAAGGCCTGAATATCGGCTACTTCGCACAGCAGGAACTCGACGTGCTGCGCCCGCTCGACACGCCGATGGAACACATGATCCGCCTCGCCAAGGACACGCCGGCGCACATGCGCGCCCCCGGCCAGAGTGGCACCGAACAATCCCTTCGCACCTTTCTCGGCACATTCAGCTTCAGCGGCGACATGGTCCATCAGGCGGTTGGCACGATGAGCGGCGGCGAAAAGGCGCGGCTCGTGTTGTGCATGATCGTGTGGCAGCGCCCCAACCTGCTGCTGCTCGACGAGCCTACCAACCACCTCGACCTGGCCACACGCGAAGCGCTAGGCATGGCGCTCAACGAATTCGAAGGCACAGTGATGCTGGTCAGTCACGACCGGGCCCTGCTGCGCGCCGTATGCGACGAGTTCTGGCTGGTCACCAAGGGCGGCGTCGAGCCCTTCGACGGGGATCTGGACGATTACCAGCAGTTCCTGCGCGACGAAGCCCGTCGCATGCGCGAGCAGCCCGCCGAAGAGTAGAAGGGCATCGCCTGAAATGGTGAGACAAAGGGCGGGCGCGAGCTTCACAGGATTCAGCGTGAAGGTCGCCATTGAGCGCCTCGAGACTGATACGAACTTCGGCGTCGAGATCGATCACGAGGGTCCGCTGTCCGAATCCAATAAAGAACTTTTGCGGGGCGCGGTGCGGGAATTGCCCCTTGCCAAGACCTTATCCAAGCAGGTACGTGTGAAACTAACCCACACCTCATTCGATCTTTGAATGGGCGCTTCCTGAGATATTCACCGGCCGCTTTGGGTCGTACTGAGACGCCCATGGCCTCCCCCGAAACTCGGCGATGAACCATTTAAATTCCATCTAGTTGGTCATCAAATTGAGGTAGCCCGGGCTAGTTCTTGCCCGACTAACGTCACGCTGGGCCAGCTTAGCCGCGGCTAGCCTTTGCGCGTCAGCCTGTGCAGGCCATGGCGGTGGTGACCCGCTGGGTGGTGCGGGCCGACACCTGGATCACCGCGCCGGCAGTGGTCTTCCAGCCGCTGAGCGGGCTTTACATGATGCATGCGGGCGGGTATCCGCCATCGGCGTCCTGGCTGTCGATGTCGCTTTCGCTGTATGCGCTGGCGGGGGCTTGCTGGCTGCCGGTGCTCTGGCTGCAATGGCGGATGCGCGATATGGCCGTCCAGGCTGCGCAGGCATCGCGCGGTGCCACGGATACCGGTGGGCTTGCACCGCGCTACTGGCTGTATGAGCGCATCTGGGTGGCGCTGGGGTTTCCGGCGTTCGGCGGCTTGCTGGTGGTGTACTGGCTGATGGTGAGCAAGCCGGCCTGACCCGCAGCCCTCAGGCGAGCAGCCGGCCGAGCGTTGCTACCGCGATGGTGAGTGCGCCAAGCAGCAGGTTCAGGCCGACGGCCTGCCTGATGCGGCCCAGCGCGGCGCCCGCGGCCTTCCAGTCCTGCGCATCGACGCCGCGCCGCAGCGCACCATAGGGGCCGAAGTACACATAGGCAAAGATGGCGATCATGATCAGGCCAAGGCCGAGCATCATGTGCCAGTGGATGGGCGCGGCGGCAAACCCGAGCGCGCCGAGCATGGACATGCCGCTGATGGCGATCAGGGCGACGGCGCCCCAGACCCAGGCCAGGAAGCGCGCGAATACGGCGCGCCACAGGCGCAACCGCTGCGGCGGCTCCAGCAGGGTGGCCGCTGCCGGACGCAGGCAGACATAGGCGAAGAACATGCCGCCCACCCAGAGCGTGACGCCAGCGATGTGCAGGAAGTGGAGAACGGGATCGAGGGTCATGGATTGTCGGAGGACGGGAAGGGGGCAGGCTCCAGCCGGCGGGCCGCCGCTGGACTGTTGGGGGACTGCCGCATTCTAGCCCCCCGAAAGCCACTTGTGCCGGCCAAAGCCACGGTTAAGACACGCATGCCAGAGCAATGGCGTCGGCATATGCAGAGCGGCCGCCCCGCTTCTGCTAACCTACGAACCGGGTCAGTCGCCTGCGATGGAGGTCGGGCAGCCGGGACGGCAGGGCCGGCGGTCAGGCTGATCCGCAACGCCAAGAACAAGATACTTATGCGGCACTCCTTAAAGTACCGGGTAGCCATAGCCACGGCGCTCGTGGTGACGTTCATCATCCTGGCGCGCGCGCTGTTCGCCCAGTTCTACGCGTACCAGGGCCTGAAAGCGCTACGCCAGGCCCAGCAAGAAACGCTGGTCAAGCTGATTGCGGAACAACTCGACGAGAAATTCGAGACGCGGGCGATCGCCCTGCGCCGCCTGGCGCACCAGCTGGCGCCCATGCTCGGGCAGCCGCCCGCCGACATGCGGCGCTTCGCGGCCCAGGCCGTGTCCATGCCGGAGATCTTCAATGCCGTGTTCCTGGCATTGCCCAACGGCGACATGGTGTTCAGTACCGCCGTACCCATCGGGCAACGCATCCACCTGGCGGACCGCGACTACTTCCGCGAAATCGTCAATGGTTCGGAGTTTGCCGTGTCGGACCTCCTGCGGGGCCGGATGAGCGATTCGCCCGGCGCCGTGCTTGCCGTGCCCTTGCGCGGCCCGGACGGCAAGCTGCTGGCCGTGGTTGGCGGCGCGCTGAATTTCTCGGAGAGCAACTTCCTTGGCCGGCTGGCGCACAGCCGGATTGGCCTGACCGGCAGCTATTGCCTGGTCTCCTCCGGCACGAACCCGCGCTACGCCATGCACCCCGATCCGGCGAAGGTGATGGCGCCGGCGAAGGCCCTTGGCGAGGCCTGCGGCCTTGAAACGCCCCCTTCCCAGTGGGAGATCGTCAACCCGACGCAGCCCATCGTGGCGCGCTACCTGCTCGAATCCAATGGTTGGGAGGTGGTTTCGGTCCTGCCCGCCAAGGAAGCGTTCGCCCCTCTGATGGAGGCTCGCCGCAAGACGATCATGGCCGCCGGCATGTCGTTGTTGCTAGCCGCGCTGCTGATGTGGCTGGTGATACGGCGCATGCTGGCGCCGCTGGAGCTCCTGCATCGCGTGGTTGGCGAGGTGCCCAAGGATCCTGCCGCGCTGGATGCGCTGGCTGCGCTGCCAACCGGGCGCAATGACGAGATCGGCGAACTGGCCACCACCTTCGGCGCGGTCATGCACCAGCTCTCCGAGCGGGAAGCCGCGCTCAGCGCCGCCAAGGATCGCGCCGCCGAGAGCGAGAAGCGGATCGAGGCCATTGCCAACCACGTACCCGACTTTGTCTCGTTCATCGACATGGGTGAGCGCTATGTCTTCGTCAACGAGGCCTACGCGCAGCGGTTCGGCCTGCCGGTGCGGCAGATTGTCGGGCTCACGGTGCGCGAGCTTTGGGGCACCCCCGCCTACGTGGCATCGAAGCCTTACCTGGAACAGGCTTACCTGGGCGCGTCGGTTACCTTCAGCCTGGAAGGCAAGGATGGCGCCGAGTGCATGGAAGTCACGTACCAGCCCGCCTGGAATGACGATCGGGACACGGTCCAGGGCCTGTACATGTTCGCGCGCAACGTGACCAGCGAGCGCCAGAAAATGCGCAGCCTGGAAGCGCAGACGCTCACGGACCACCTCACGGGCCTGCTTAACCGCAAGGGGTTCGACCGGCGCATGGCGGACGCCATGGCCCGGGCTGGCGCGAACCACGCCAGCGCCGCCCTCTTGCTCGTGGACGTCGACGATTTCAAGACCATCAACGACACGTTTGGGCACGCCGTTGGCGACCATCTGCTGGCTGCCTTCGGCGAGCGCCTTTCCGCCTGCGTGCGCACCGGCGACGCGGTGGCCCGGATCGGCGGCGACGAATTCGGCATCGTGCTGGACGACGCACTCAACATCGCAACGCTGGAGCGCATCGCCCAGGCCATCGTGCACGCAGCCAGGCGGGCGCATTTCATCGAGGGCCATACCATCGTGGCGACAGCCAGCGTGGGCATGGCCATCCATTACCCAGACGACGGCCAGACCGTGAACGAGCTCTTCATGCGCGCCGACATGGCGCTCTACGAAGCCAAGCGCAGCGGCAAGGCACGGTACACGCCGCCGCCCGCATCGAGCAGCCGCACCTAGCACCGCACACCCGCCCCGAGGAAGCCCCGTGACCGACCCGATTCTGATCCGCCCCGCCGAGCCAAGAGATTTCGAAGCATGGAAGGTGCTATGGGATGGCTACAACGCCTTCTATGGCCGCAAGGCAGAGACGGCGCTGCCGGCCGAGATCACCCGCACGACCTGGACGCGCTTCTTCGACGCGTATGAGCCCATGCACGCGCTGGTGGCGGAGCGCTCCGGCGAGTTGCTTGGCCTGGTGCATTTCCTGTTTCATCGCAGCACCATCCAGATCGGCCCGAGCTGCTACCTGCAGGATCTCTTTACTTCAGAGGCGGCGCGCGGCACCGGCGTGGGCCGCGCGTTGATCGAGGCTGTCTACCAGCGCGCCGAAGCCGCCGGCGCCAAGCGGGTCTACTGGCAAACGCACGAGACCAACGCAACGGCGATGAAACTCTATGACGAGGTCGCGGAGAACTCGGGGTTCGTGGTTTATCGCAAGCCGGTTTAGATCGCGGGCTTCATCGGACTTCCCTGTGGGGCGATTCATCGCTGGACTGGTACCTGCGCTGCCGTAGCTCCCCTCTCCCGCGTGCGGGAGAGGGGAGCAAACCAGCGTAGTGCATCTGCTTCTGCATCTGCCCCCTCACTCCGGCTCGATCCCGGCCGCCTTGATCACCTTCGTTGCAGGCCAACCCGCCCCCCGGCGTCGGCTATTTTTTTATGTCTGCCCCAGAAGGAACCAGGTCGCCCTCAAGAATGAAATTACGGTCCGTTGGTGAAACCCGGTCGATGTGAAGCATTCCCGCACCCTGCAAGCCCTTGAATTTCCCGCTGGCACCGACTATTTCCCAGACACCGTTGTCAACCAGCGCAGGCTTGCCGTCGGGGCCCGGAAGGAAGACCGCGCGCATCGACCACTTCACGTAGGCGACGTCGCCCTCTGCCGCCGTAAACACTAAATAGCCACTTGGGTCGCCGCCGACACCAGGCACAATGTCATGCCGACCGTATTCCGTCACCGCAGTCCCGGCCAGCGGACCTTGCCCGATGGCTTTACCCTCGCGCTTAACCATCAAAACGAAGTGCTTGCTACCATCCGCGAAATCAAGGCGGATTTGCTCCTTTGGCGTTAGGACTGCCTCGATTTTCATGGGGGCGGCAAACGTCATTGGCGCTGTCGCTCCGAGCAATGCGGCCGCAGCGAGCGCCAAACGCAGCGCATATCTTCGCTTATCGCACTTCATGATTCTCTCCATTTGTTGTTGACGGTGCACGAACGAACAAGGAAAAAACGGAACGAACGAGCGCTTTTCCATGTTCAAGGGGGTCAGCTCACGAAACGGGTAGAGTCGAGATGTGACGCGGTGGCGTTAGGTTCTGCATATCTGTAACCGCCCCTTTCGTTTGGCGGTGCCTCACTAGCCGAACCGTGGCTCCGTTTTCACATCCCGCTCATCGAACCGGACGTGCGCTACTAACGCATCCGGCTCTCGGACAGAACATCATGCCTTCGCGCACGGAAGGCGGATGAGTCCAAACTGCTGGTAAAGATACTCATCAGGATAGCGCGCTACTCCCCCACTGCGCTGCTTATGCTTCTTGCACAACCATCGGCGAAGCCGAACTCGCTGGCGCGGCGGCCCCCACCAAAACCCGCTCGGGAAATCGTTGCCGCCACCCGTTCGAGGAAGCACTCTAATGACTTGACAACGCCCGCCTGTTTGTGCAGAAACACCCGTTTCAATGGGTCGTGTTATCCACAAATACTGTGGATAACAGGCACCTTGCTTCCCGCCAACCGGCTTGCAGCCGCCAATCCGGTCGGACTGCCTATTGTTTCAGCAACTTGACGATTTTGTGGCACATTCGTGGCGGCAGCGCCGCTGCGCCGCCCTGATCCGCTCCCCTTGCCACACAGCTTGCCGCCACGCTCGCCACCTGTTCCGGGACCCTCGTCCCGGTACCGGGACCGACCCCAGGCTGCCAACCGGGACGCTGGCCTCATGGCTGGCGCAGGGACCGCGCCCGACAATACCCCCTCGTTATCAAACACACGCAGCACGCCCCTCATGGATGGGATGGATGCCGGTTCGCGTTGCGTGTGCGGCCATGGCACGTTCAGGGCGGTCACGTGCGTATCTGGCTTCCTGCTCAATGGGATTGCCCATGAAAGGCCTAGCCGGCCTTGGCCACGCCAGTGCCGGTATTCATGCTGGAGTTCGATATGCATACGAATCTTGCGAAGACCCTGCTCACCGCTTGCGCGCTGGTGACTGGCGTCCTGGCCTCGGCCCTGGCGCACGCCGGTGCGCGCGGCCAGGCGCCGGTTGCCATCAGCGCGCCCGCGCACACCGGCCCGCGTGACGGCCATGCCTTCGCCGCGCCAGGCCGCCAGGGCTTGTCGGCTTGTGCCTCACGCAACTTCGATCCCTTCCAGGACGGCATGCGCAAGGGGCCGCGCGATCCCTTTGCCGATGGCGGGCACACCGGACCCCGGGATCCGTTCGGCGAGGGGGCGCGCGGTACTCAGGCGGATCCGAATTCAAGCGGAGCCGAATGCCTGTCCGCCCTGCCGGGCGAGATTGGCAGCGGGCTGGGAAGTGGACTGGGAAGCGGCCCGGCATCAGCGAGCGCGGTCGCAATAGCCGCGGCAGCGTAGCTCGCGCTTTTCGGTCAGCCGTGATGGGGCGGCCAGCCCGGAGCCGCCTCACGATGAAAGCCTATGAAAGCCGCCTAAAGACACCGAAAGCAGAATGAAAGCATTGCCCTCCTCCCGGGTTTCCTTTGCTAATCTACATGCAGCACGCGGTACGTCTCCCGCGGCAGCCGTGCCTAGGCATGCCGCGCCTGCACTTTTTGCCCGCGTGCTCGCCCATGCCGACGCGCAAACAACAGATCCGCCTTTGCACCACCACGGATGGCGTGCGCCTGGCGTATGCCATCAGCGGCCAGGGCCCGCCGCTGGTCAAGGCGGCGAACTGGATGAGCCACCTGGAGTTCGACGTGGAAAGCCCGGTGTGGAGCCATCTCCTCAACGAGCTCTCCCACTGCCATACGCTGGTGCGCTACGACGAGCGCGGCTGTGGCCTGTCAGACCGCGATGTGGAGTTGTCCTTCGAGTCCTGGGTGCGCGACCTGGAGACCATCGTGGAAGCCACGGGTGTCGATCACTTCCCTTTGCTGGGCATCTCGCAAGGCGCCTCGATTGCCGTGGCCTTCGCGGTGGCGCATAGCGAGCGCGTGAGCCACCTGATCCTGCATGGCGGCTACGCGCGCGGCAGGCTAAAGCGCCAGCTCGATCCGCGCCTACGGGAAGAAGCGGAGCTGATGAACCGGCTCGCCGAGATCGGCTGGGGCCAGGAAAACCCGGCCTTTCGACAGTTCTTCACCACCCAGTTCATCCCGGGCGGCAGCGCCGAGCAGCACCGCTGGTTCAACGAGCTGGAGCGCGTCTCCACCTCACCCGCCAACGCAGCGCGCTTCATGCGCATCTTCAACGATATCGATGTGGTGTCCTTGCTGCCCCTGGTGACTTGTCCCACCCTGGTGCTGCACGCGGTACGCGATGCGCGGGTGCCCTTTGACGAAGGACGGCTGATCGCCAGCCTGATTCCCGGCGCGCACTTTGTACCGCTCGAGAGCGACAACCACCTGCTGCTGGAAAACGAGCCGGCGTGGCAACGCTGGCTGGACGAGGTGCATGCCTTCCTGCCCGCCCCGCCGCCCAGCACCGACCTGGCCTTTACCACGCTGACCCGGCGCGAGCGCGATATCGTGGAGCTGATCGCGCAAGGCCGCGACAACGCGCAGATCGCCGCGCACCTCGGGCTTTCTGAGAAGACGGTGCGCAATCACATCACCAGCGTGTTCTCCAAGCTCGAAGTGGAGAACCGCGCGCAGGCTATCGTGCTGGCGCGCACGTCGGGCTTTGGCCAGCCAGGCGCTTAGCTTGAATGCGGCAAGCGAATGCGGCAAGCCATGCGGATGCCGATAGTGCAACGGGCCGGATCACCCGGCCCGTTGCCCCCTCCCCGGCGGCAC
>NZ_BAAILO010000269.1:8905-16703 GCF_054589115.1 Cupriavidus sp. 8B
TAGCGAAATTGCAACTGGCGTGCGGTCGATCGGGGTGCATTCCAACGAAGCGCCGGCCGTTGCCGGAATGACCGGCGAAACGATGGGCGCGCTCAGCACGCCGGAAGGCGTGGTCTCATCGATTCGCCCCTGTTGGACGCTGTTGTTGTATTGCCTGTATTGGTATCTCCTGTATTGCCTGTATTGCCTGTGCTGGCGGTGGTGCACGCGTGTCCAGGTACTTTCGCAGCGCGCAAGTGGATCGTCACCATCAAATCTGATGATGACCGCCGCTCGCCCATGGGCTGCGCGCTGGCTTACAAGCACTGCTGCGTGTGAGTCCGCACGGCATCCCCCCGTATGGGGGATGCAAGGCAAGGCATCAATCTGGGATAGTCGGCGCCATCAGCCTGGCAGGTACATCGACACCGCAGGGGGACGTTCCCGATGCGTGCATCGGGCGAACCTCTGCGCTTGCAGGAGTCGCCATGGACATGACCGCGAAAGAGCAGGCGTTCAACGAGACTGTCATCGCCCTGTATGAAGGCGTGACCGACCCGGGGGGCTTCAATGCTGCCCTGCACCGGATGACGCAGCTCACCGGCAGCGCGCACTCGGTGTTCATCCTCTGGCCCCATGGCGCAATCGGCGGCAGCATCGAGAACAACTCGGGCGATCCGGGCCAGCTGGTCGACCTCTACAACTCGAGCTACAACGCGCTGGACCCGGCCAGGGACGTGGTGCCCTTCCTGCCGGAAGGCGCATGGTTCTACGACCGCCGCGAGCTCTCGCCGGAAACCTTGCGGCAAAGCCCGTTCCACCAGGACTTTCTCTATCGTGAAGGCATTGGCAGCCTCGTCGCCATGCGCGCCGTGACCGACCACCAGACGATGGCGTTCTTCGGGCAGCAGAAATACCTTGATCGCCCGCTTTACGAAGAGCGCGACCTGAAGATGCTGGAGAAGCTCTCGCCCCACCTGCGCAGAGTGACGCGGCTGCGCCTGGAGCTGGCGGTGCTGCGCATGCGCCAGGGCTGGCTGGAGAGCGCCTTCAGCCAACTCAAGGCCAGCATGATCCTGTGCGATGGCAGCGGGCGCATTCTCTTTACGAACCGCGCGGCGGAAGCCATGTTGAAGGACAGCATGCAGGCGCTGACCATCCGCGCGGGCCATCTGTCGGCATGGCGCAACCCCAACATTGTCGCGGCGGCACTGGGCCGCGCGGCCGGCCTCTTTGCGCCTGGCGTTGGCGCCGCCCTCAGCCTGCAGGCAGCGCGCGGAAAGCAGATCGCCTGGGTGGTGCCGGTGCCGCCGAGCAGCAGCCTTGCGGCGCCCTGGCAGCGTCCGGTGGCGCTGGTCTGGGTCAAGCAGCCGGAGCCGGATGAAGGCGACGGCCCGGACTTTGAGCTGCTAAAGGCAGTCTATGGACTGACCCAGGCCGAATGCCGGATCGCGGAGCTGATCCTGCAGGACCTGAGCCCGCAGGAGTGCGCGCAGGCGCTTGGCATCACGTTGGCGACGGTGCGCACGCAGGTGCGATCGCTCCATGCCAAGTGCGGATGCCGCCGGCAGACCAGCCTGGTCCGGATCCTGGAGCAGTTCCGCAAGCCGGTGTGAGCGGCACAGCCAGCCGGCTCACATCGCCGGCAGATGCGCCTTCACGATACGCGCGTGGCCCAGCGCATGCTCGACGAGCTCGATCGCGGCAGTGCATTGCTCTGCGGTGTGATCGGCCATCGCCAGCATGCGCAAACGCGCGGCATTGCGCGGCGCCGCGGGAAACTCGGTGAGGTTGGCCATCAGCCCCAGGCGCGTCATTTCACGGCTGGCAAGGCGCGCGGCGGCATCGTCGCCGAGCAGGATCGGCACGACCGCAGATGGCTGGCCGAGCACCGGCAGGCCGCGGCTGGTGGCGGCGCCGCGCAATGCCGTGATCGCACGCATCAGCGCATTGCGCCGCTCCTCGCCTTCCCGCGTGCGAAGAATGCGCACGCACTCGATGGCCACGGCGATCTGTATCGGCGACAGCGCGCTGGAGTAGGCGTTGGGTGACGCGTACTGCCGCAGGTATTCCTTGATCGCCATGCTGTCGGTGGCGACGAAACCGCCGTTGGACGCGAAGGCCTTCGACAAGGAACCCACCACGAGGTCCACTTTTCCCTGCAAGCCTTGCAGGCCGATCTGCCCAGTGCCGCCGGGCCCCATGCAACCGAGGTCATGCGCCACGTCCACCAGCAGGATCGCGTCGAACTCCGAGGCCAGGGCCTGCAGGCCCCGAAGATCGGCGATCTCCGAGTCCGAGGCATAGACGCTCTGCGTCACCAGCATCACGCTGTTTGCTGTATCGCGCGAGCGCACGCGCTCCAGCACGCGGCGCGCGTGCGCCAGGTCCAGGTGCCGGTGCAGATGCACGTTGCGCGTGGCGGCCACCGCGCCTTCGCGCAGGCCGCCGCGCACGCACTGATCCAGGATGACGTGATCGCCTCTGCGGATGAGGCCCTTGACCGCACCGAACCCGGCCGCCCAGCCGGTGGGAAACAGCACGGCGTGCTGCTTGTGCAGCAGCACGGCCAGCTCGCTTTCCAGCTCGGCGCCCAGGCAACTGTTGCCTGCCTGCGTGGAAGATCCGGCGCTATGCACGCCGAACCTGTGCATCGCCTGCATCGCCGCATCCAGCACCCGGGGATGGGTGGCAAGGCTCAGGTAGTCGTGCGAGGCGAAGTTCAGCCCGCAGGTTTGCGTGCCGTCCAGGGAGCGCAGCGTGGCAACCGGGCGTGGCGCATCCAGCAGGCACCTCGCATACGGATACACGCCCATCTCCACGCGTGCGGCCATCCATTGGTGGAACTGCTGCGCGCGGCGCTGCGGATGGTTTGCGGCAACCTGGAAATAGTCCCGATGGCTGCCCTGCAAGGCGAAGGTGCGCTTCTCGCGCAGGTTGACTATGGCTGCGTCGATGGAGGTCACCGGGCCGCCATCGCAGCCTGGCGCCGGGAGCGTCATGGTTGGCATTGCGTCCTCCCTCTGCCGGAATAAAGACTGAAGACTAAGGAGCAAGGACGCCAGCCATGGCCGTCGTGGCCTCGGCTAGCGTCCCTCCTCAGGCACTGTGGCAGGGGACCGCGCCGTCGTCATCATCAAAATTGATGATGACGGCGCCAAGCTTTACTACTGCTACGGCTGCTACTGCAGGAAGCTTCCGTAGCGAGCGCGGATCTCTTCGAGATTGGCGAGCGTGCCGGAGAGATGGCGGCGCAGGCAGGCCTGCGCGGCGTCGGCGTCGCCGCTGGCGATCGCATCGACGATGGCCGTGTGATCCGCCACCACCGCGTTGGCCTTGCCGGCGATCGGCAGGTGCAGGCGGCGCAAGCGGTCCAGGTGGCCGCTCTGGCGGCGCACCAGCATCCACAGGTCCGGCACGCGGGCGGCTTCGTACATCTGGCGGTGGAAGGCCTGGTCGAACAGGGAGAACTCGGCGAAGTCCTGGGCGGCCAGCATGGCCTGCTGCCGCGCCACGCAAAGGCGCAGCCGCTCCACCAGCGCGGGGTCCGGTTCTTCGGCCAGCGTGCGCACGATTTCCACTTCCACGGAGCGGCGCAGGAAATGCGCCTGCTGGGCCAGCGCGATGCTGATGGGGCTGACCACCGTGGCGTGCTGCGGGAAGATATCGACCAGCCCTTCTTCGGCGAGCCGCATCAGGGCGTCGCGCACCGGCGTCTGGCTGATGCCGTACTGCGCGGCGAGCTCGGTGCGCGACAGCACCGTGCCGGGGGTCAGCGTCATGGAGATGATCATGTCCCGCATATGCTCGAACACCTGCGGCGCGGCATGCCGGGTGCGGTCGAACTGGAATTGAATCTGCGGGGCGGACAAGGTGGCTTCCATCGGGTGGTCTGGTTTTGCTGCATAGGCGTGGCTTATCACGCACAAAGACGCTTCGTTGCGTCCCATGGCTGCAGTTTAATGGAAAGTTTTCCGGTTTGACACACTAATATATTAGTGCTTTAATACTTCCGACGATATCAGATGTCGTACCTCCAACGCCTCGCTTTGGCACTCTCAGGCACCGGCCCGATGACAACACCCGTGGAAGAGACAACATGACGTCACGAAAGAAGACGCCCGAGACCCTGCGCAGCGCTCGCTGGTTTGCCCCCGACGACCTGCGCTCCTCCGGGCACCGCTCGCGCATCATGCAGATGGGCTACTCGCCCGACGAATGGCTGGACCGCCCGATCATCGCGATCATCAACACGTGGTCCGACATCAACCCCTGCCACTCCCACTTCAAGCAGCGCGTCGACGACGTCAAGCGCGGCATCCTGCAGGCCGGCGGCTTCCCCATTGAGCTGCCCGCCATCTCGCTGTCTGAGAGCGCGGTCAAGCCGACCACCATGCTGTACCGGAACATGCTGGCGATGGAAGCCGAGGAGCTGATCCGCTCCCACCCCATCGACGGCGCGGTGCTGATGGGCGGCTGCGACAAGACCACGCCCGGCCTGCTGATGGGGGCGTCCAGCGCGGGCGTGCCGGCCATCTACGTGCCGGCTGGCCCGATGCTGCGCGGCAACTGGAAGGGCAATGTGCTGGGCTCCGGGTCGGACGCGTGGAAATTCTGGGACGAGCGCCGCGCTGGCAATATCAGCAAGACCGAGTGGATCGGCATCGAGGGCGGTATCGCCCGCAGCCACGGCACCTGCATGACGATGGGCACCGCCAGCACCATGACTGCGATTGCCGAAGCCATCGGCATGACGCTGCCGGGCGCCTCGTCCATCCCCGCTGCCGATGCCAACCACATCCGCATGTGCTCCGAAGCCGGACGGCGCATCGTGGACATGGTGTGGGAAGACCTGACCCCGCAACAGATCCAGACGCGCGCCTCGTTTGAAAACGCGATTGCCGTGGCCATGGCGATGGGCTGCTCCACCAACGCCATCATCCACGTGATCGCCATGGCGCGCCGCGCCGGGCATGACATCGGGCTGGAGGATTTCGACAAGACCAGCCGCCACGTGCCGGTGATCGCCAATATCCGGCCCAGCGGCGACAAATACCTGATGGAAGATTTCTTCTACGCCGGCGGCCTGCCCGCGCTGATGAACCGCATCAGCGACAAGCTGCACCTGGATGCGCTGACCGTCACCGGCCGCACACTGGGCGAGAACATCGCGGGCGCGGAGGTCTACAACGACGACGTGATCCGCACCAAGGAAAACGCGCTCTACCAGGAAGGTGCTCTCGCCGTGCTCAAGGGCAATATCGCGCCGGACGGCTGCGTGATCAAGCCCAGCGCCTGCGAGAAACGGTTCTTCAAGCACACCGGCCCGGCGCTGGTGTTCGACGACTACCCGTCGATGAAGGAAGCGGTGGAGCGCGACGACCTTGACGTTACCGCCGACCACATCCTGATCCTGCGCAATGCCGGCCCGCAGGGCGGCCCGGGGATGCCCGAATGGGGCATGCTGCCCATCCCCAAGAAGCTGGTCAAGCAAGGCGTTCGGGACATGCTGCGCATGTCGGACGCACGCATGAGCGGCACCAGCTACGGCGCGTGCATCCTGCACGTATCGCCGGAATCGTATATCGGCGGCCCGTTGGCACTGGTGCGCACCGGCGACATGATCTCCGTCGACATCGACCGCCGCAGCATCCACCTGGAAGTGTCCGACGAAGAACTGGCCCGCCGCAAGGCCGAGTGGACGCCGCCGCCGCCGCGCTTCGGGCGTGGCTATGGCTGGATGTTCTCCAAGCACATCCGGCAAGCCAATGACGGCTGCGACTTCGACTTCCTGCAAACCGACTTCGGCGCGCCCACGGGCGAACCCAGCATCTACTGATCACCCAGATATCCAGATATCCAGATATCCAAAAAAGCGGACCAGCCATGACCGAGACCACCCAAGCCAGCCAGCTCAGCCAGCAGACCATCGACCAGTTCAAGACCGTCAGCACGGCCACGCTGTGCACGGCGCTGTTCAAGCGCGGCCTGCGCAACCAGTTCATCCAGGACGTGCATCCGCTCAATCCCGAGCACGGCAATATGGTTGGCGAGGCCTTTACGCTGCGCTACATCCCGGCGCGCGAAGACCTGAACCCGATCACGGTGTTCCAGGATCCGAACCACCCGCAACGTCAGGCGGTTGAGCAGTGCCCATCCGGCGCGGTGCTGGTGATCGACAGCCGCAAGGACGCGCGCGCGGCTTCCGCCGGCTCGATCCTGATCACGCGCCTGATGCAGCGCGGCGCGGCCGGCGTCGTCACCGACGGCGGCTTTCGCGATTCGCCGGAGATTGCCCGGCTGGCCATGCCGGCCTATCACCACCGCCCCTCCGCGCCGACCAACCTGACGCTGCACCAGGCCATCGAGATCAATGGCCCCATCGGCTGCGGCGACGTGGCGGTGTTCCCGGGCGACGTGGTGGTTGGCGATGCCGAAGGCGTGATCATCGTGCCGCGGTACCTGGCCGAAGAGATCGCGGCGGAGGCGGTGGAGATGACCGCGTTCGAGGACTTCGTCACGGAGGAAGTGATGAAGGGCCGCTCGATCATCGGCCTGTATCCGCCGACCCAGGAGCAAAGCCGGCTGGACTTTGCCGCATGGCGCGAAGCCAAGGGCCGCTGAGCCGCTTCGCCTGCCAGACACGAACAAGCACGAGCAAGCACAAACAAGCCACAAGCAAGCACATGAGCCGGCCGGCTCCCGACGCACGGGGGCAAGGCGGCCACGGATGGAGACAAGATGAATCACAACAAGCGAGGCACGCTGCGCCGCGTTGCCGCCCTCGGCATGCTGGCTGCCGCCAGCGCCGTGTTCAGCGCCGGCGCGCAGGCCGAGGACAAATGGCCGTCGCGCCCGGTCACCTGGGTGGTGCCGTTCGCGGCGGGCGGCTCCACCGATATCGTCGCCCGCACCATCGGGCAGGAAATCTCGAAGGCGCTGGGCCAGCCGGTGGTGGTCGAGAACCGGCCCGGTGCGGCCGGCGCGGTGGGCGCGGGCTACGTGGCACGCGCCAAGCCGGATGGCTACACGCTGTTTGGCGGCACCATCAGCACGCATGCCATCAATGCGAGCCTGTACAAGAATCTATCCTACGACCCGGTCAAGGATTTCGAGCCGGTCTGCCTGATCGCCTACGTGCCCAACGTGCTGATGGTCGACGCCAAGCTGCCGATCAACAACGTGAAGGAGCTGATCGCCTATGCGAAAAGCCATCCGGGCCTGAGCTTCGCGTCTTCGGGCGCGGGCACTTCGACACATCTGGCCGGCGAACTGTTCGCCGACATGATCAAGGTGCCGATGACCCACGTGCCCTACAAGGGCAGCCCGCAGGCGATCCAGGACGTGGCCGCCGGCCTCGTTCCGTTTCTCTTCGACCAGCTGACCGCGGGCGACGCCATGATCAAGGCCGGCAAGCTGCGCGCGCTGGCCGTGACCTCGCCCAAGCGCTCCGCGCTGGCGCCCAACGTGCCAACCATGGCCGAGGCCGGCGTGCCGGGCTTCGAGATGGTGTCGTGGCAGGCGCTATACGCGCCGCACGGCACGCCGAAGGAAGTGGTGCAGCGGCTGAATGCCGAAGTGGTGCGCGCGCTCAAGCAGCCCGCCGTGCAGCAACGGATGACGCAGCAGCTTGGCATGGAAGTGGTGGGCAGCAGCCCCGCCGAACTGGCCGCGTTCATGGGCAAGGAGATTCCGCGCTGGGCTGAATTGGTGAAGAAGTCGGGTGCTACGGCCAATTGATAGCACGTCTGGCGTTGCCACGGTTTACTCCCCTCTCCCACGAAGTGGGAGAGGGGCCGGGGGAGAGGGCGGGCGCGTG
>NZ_BAAILO010000269.1:16865-27953 GCF_054589115.1 Cupriavidus sp. 8B
AGTTGCGAAATTATGCGTTAGCGCTATTGCTGCGCGTTGGATGGAAAGCATTAAGCCGAATCAAATCGCGCAGGAGACAACATGCATTTCAACACAAAGCCCCTTGCCACAGCGCTCGCAGGCGTCGCCGCCGCAATCGCCTTGACTGTGCCGAGCACCCACGCCGCCGAAACCAGCTACCCCACCAAGACCATCACCATCATCGTCCCCGCCTCCCCCGGCGGCGCCATCGACCTGGTGGCGCGGCTGGTGGGCCAGAAGATGACCGAAGCCTGGGGCCAGTCGGTAGTGGTGGATAACCGCCCCGGCGCCACCGGCATCATCGGCACGGACCTCGTTGCCAAGAGCCCGCCGGACGGCTACATGCTGGCGCTGGTGGCCAGCAGCCACGCCATCAATCCCAGCATGGTGAAGAAGCTGCCCTTCGACACCATCAAGAGCTTCGAGCCG
Source organism: Cupriavidus sp. 8B (assembly GCF_054589115.1). NCBI lineage: Bacteria > Pseudomonadati > Pseudomonadota > Betaproteobacteria > Burkholderiales > Burkholderiaceae > Cupriavidus > Cupriavidus sp. 8B. The sequence goes on from NZ_BAAILO010000269.1 coordinate 17,316, forward strand.
GTGGCGCTGACCCACGTGGTGCCGCTGATGCTGGTGGTGTCCCCTTCCCTGCCGGTTACGTCCGTCAAGGAACTGATCGCCTATGGCAAGGCCAACCCGGGCAAGCTGTCGTTCGCGTCCAGCGGCTCGGGCGGCGCGCCGCATTTCTCGGGCGAGCTGTTCAAGAGCATGACCGGCATCGACATGATCCACATCCCGTACAAGGGCAGCACGCTGGCGCACCCGGACCTCACCAGCGGCCGCGTGTCGCTGATGTTCGACACCGTTGCCGCCATCGGCCCGCAGGTCAAGGGCGGCAAGGTGCGCCCGCTCGCGGTGACCACCACCAAACGCTCATCGACCGCGCCGCAAGTGCCGACCATGGCGCAAGCCGGGCTGCCCGGCTATGAGACCAGCACCTGGGGCGGCGTGCTGGCCCCGGCCGGCACCCCCAAGGCGGTGGTGGACAAGCTCAACGCCGAGATCAACAAGGCGCTGGCTTCGCCCGACGTGCGCGAGCGCCTGCAGAACGCCGGTATCGAACCCGCAGGCGGCACGCCCGCGCAATTCGCCAGTTTCCTGCAGGTGGAGATGGGCAAATGGGCCAAGGTGGCCAAGGACGCCGGCATCCAGCCCGAGTGAGTTGCCCCCGGGCAGCCACCAACCAATGCGTGCCGGCGCGCCATGGCGCCCGGCCATCAAGCCGTACTTCCGGAGACAAGACATGCGCTCGTTCAACACCCCCACGCTTAGCCGCCGCGCGGCACTCATCGCCCTGGCCATCGGCGCCTGGATCCCCTGCGCGCAGGCCCAGCCCGGCGTTGCCTGGCCGACCAAGCCGGTGACCATCATCCTGCCGTTCGCCCCCGGCGGCGGCACGGATGTGGGCACCCGCCTGGTGGCGCTGCGGCTCTCGCAGCTCTGGGGCCAGCCGGTACTGGTGGACAACCGCCCCGGCGCGGCCGGCAATGTCGGGCTGGACATCGTGTCCCGCGCGAAGCCGGACGGCTACACGCTGGTGGCCGGCAATGTCGGCACGCAATCGATCAATCCCTCGCTGTACAAGAAGCTCAGCTATGACCCGGCCGCGTTCGTACCGGTCAGCCTGATGGCGGAGTTGCCGTTTGCCCTGGTGGTGACGCCCAAGCTGCCGGCCAAAAACCCGAAGGAGCTGGTGGCGCTGGCCAAGGCGCAACCCGGCAAGCTGACCTATGCCAGCTCGGGCAGCGGCGGCTCGCCGCATTTGTCCGCCGAGATCTTCAAGGTTGCTACCGGCACCGACCTGCTGCATGTGCCCTACAAGGGCGGTGGCGCGGCCATGACGGACCTGATGTCGGGCAATGTCGACATGCTGTTCGCCTCCATCCTGGAGACCGCCGGCCATGTGAAATCCGGCAAGCTGCGCGCGCTGGCCGTGACCAGCAAGGTCCGCTCGCCCGCGCTGCCGAACGTGCCTACGCTGGCAGAGGCCGGCATCACCGGCGCCGAGTCGGGATCGTGGGTCGGCCTGCTGGCGCCGGCTGGCACGCCCAAGGACATCGTCGACAAGATCGCCGCGGGCGTGAAGGAAGTCGTGGCGATGCCCGCGGTAAAGGAGCAGCTGATCGCGCAAGGCGCCATTCCCGTGGGCAGCACGCCCGCGCAGTTCGCCGACCTGATCGCCACGGACCGCAAGCGCTATGCCAAGATCATCCAGGACAACAAGCTCAGCGCAGACTGAAGCAAGCATCATCAGACAAACATAACCATACGGATCTCTTCTCATGAAACCACGCCTTCTCCAGCACGGCCGCCTGCCTGCCCCCCTTGAAGCCAGCCTGGCCGAGCACTACGATGTCCACCCGCTGTGGGCCGAGACCGATCCCGCCGCCTTCCTCGCCAGCCACGGCGGCGAGTTCGCCGCGCTGACCACGCGCGCCGCGATCGGCGTCGACGCTGCGATGATCAAAGCCATGCCAAAGCTGAAGGTCATCTCCAGCTTTGGCGTTGGCCTGGACAAGATCGATCTCGACGCCGCGCGCGCGCGCGGCATCGCCGTTGGCTATACGCCGGACGTGCTCAACGATTGCGTAGCCGACACGGCCTTTGGCCTGCTGATGGATGTGGCGCGCGGCTTCAGCGCGGCCGACCGATTCGTGCGGCGCGGCGAATGGCCGAAGGCGCAGTTCCCGCTCGCCACCCGCGTCAGCGGCAAGCGCCTGGGTATCATCGGCATGGGCCGCATCGGCCGCGTGATTGCGCGGCGCGGCTCGGGCTTCGACATGGAAGTGAGCTACCACAGCCGCCGCCCCGCGCAGGATGCCCCCTACCGCTACGAGCCCTCCCTGGCCGAGCTGGCCAGGTGGGCGGACTTCCTGGTCATCGCCACCGCCGGCGGCCCCGAAACGCGGCACCTCGTGTCCGCCGAGGTACTCGAAGCGCTGGGCCCGAAAGGCTTCCTGATCAATATCGCGCGCGGCACCGTGGTCGACGAAGCCGCACTGGTGGATGCGCTGGTGCATGGGCGCATTGCGGGCGCTGGCCTGGATGTGTTCGAGAACGAGCCGCAGGTCCCGCAGGCGCTCTTCGCGCTGGACAACGTCGTGCTGTTGCCGCACATCGCCAGCGCCACGCACGAGACCCGCAACGCGATGGCGGACCTGGTGTTTGAAAACCTGCAGCGCTTCTTTGCCAGCGGGGCGGTGAAAGCTTCGGCCCTGTAGATCAGCGTAGTGGCAGACGGCGTGGACTAAGGTCTCGCGCCCTACCCCGCCCCAATACTGCCCCGCCCCCCCACTCAAGTGGGGGTCTGTGTATCCCAACGGCCGCTTGCGCGTTAGGAGGACCGCGGGGCGTGCGCCCGAGCCGGCCAAGACCCCGCGACTATAAAAAAACACCGGGGAAAATGCATGAGGTCATTCCAGTTGTCCGTGCTCGCTGCTTGCGCCATGACCAGCGGGTGCGCAGCCATCGTCAACGGCACCAACCAGGTCGTCAGCGTGGAAACGCGCAAGGACGACCAACCTGTCCAGGGCGCGACCTGCAAGCTGGCAAACAGCAAGGGAACTTACTACGTCAACACGCCAGGCACGGTGACAATCAATCGCGCCTACGGCGACCTCAGCGTGCGCTGCGACAAGGCAGAGATGGAGGCGGGCCTGGCCACGGTCAAGTCCACCACCAAGGCCATGGCGTTCGGCAATATCCTGTTCGGTGGCGCGATCGGCGTGGCGGTGGATACCGCATCGGGCGCGGCCTACGATTATCCGGAGGTCATCATGGTACGCATGGGCACGAATTCCATCGTCAGCATTCCGACCGTGGCCGGCGGCCTGGGCCATACGGAAGTGTCCCTGCCCGCCGCCTCGGGCTATGCCGACATCAACAATGTCGATGCCGTGCCCTACGAGCGCGCGCGCCGTGGCTACACCGAATACCTGGCCCGCAAGGCACCCAAGGCCTTTGTGCTGGCGGACGGTGGCCACTATGCCTTCTGGTCGAACAACAAGGATGCCATCGAGAAGGCAATGGGCCAGTGCCGGGACAAGAAGTTCACCGCTTGCCGCCTGTATGCCTACGACGACGTGGTCGTGTGGCCCCGGGATGCGGGAACGACGCAGCGGCTTGCCACGAAGGAAGCGTCGCCCGCCGTCGCCGGCAACGGCACGCCCCCTGCGGGCGCCACCCCCGACCTCACAGGCGACGGGGGCCGGGCCCTGAGTCAGTGAGCGGCTCGCGCGCTCAGAAGGGCTTGGACAACGCCACGTAGAAGCTGCGCCGCGGTGCATACTGCGGCGCGCCCACGCCGATACCCGTGCCATCGCGCAACTGGTAGGAGCGATCGAACAGGTTGATCACCGTGAATCGCACCTTGAATTTGCCGATGATCGGCGTCTCGAATGTGCGCGCCACGCCAGCGTTGACCTGGAAATAGGCCGGCAGGTGGCTGGTATTGGCAAAGCCGTTGCGCAAGCCGCTGCCGAACAGGGCATCGGCGGTGAGCAGCGTGCCGCGCCACAGGTACGAAGTACCGAAGGAGCCGGCCACCGTCTGGTCATGGTCGAGGTGCACCCAGTTACTGGCGATAAAGGCTAGTTCATCCGGGCCGAAATGGAACTGGCCGGTCTCGACACCCTTGGCCATGGCGCGCGAGACACTCAGGTTAGCATAGGCGGCGAAACTCCCCTGGCGGTAGTTTGCCGAGCCTTCCAACCCGTAGATCTTGCCGTCGTCAAAGTTGAACGAGGAGAAGATCAGTGCATTGCCGAACTGCCCTTCGTCCTGCAAATGGCGCACCTTGCGGTAGTAGGCATCCAGGCCCAGCGTCAGGTTGCGCGTGGCCTGGTGGGAAATGCCCACGTCGAAGTAGTCCGAGCGCTCCGAGCGCACACTGGTATTGGCGTCCGATGGCAACGCGTTGGTCGTACCCTGGAACTTGGCCACCGACGTGGTATCGATCTTCTCCGTCGCCGGGGGCGTGAAATAGCGCGCGTAGCCGGCATGCAAGCGGGTGACGTTGGTGAGATCGTAGGTCAGCCCCAGGCGCGGGCTCACTTGCTGCTCGCTGACCACGGTATTGATGTGATCGTAGCGTGCGCCGTAGTTGACCGTCAGCTTGTCGGTGGCCTTCCATTCGTCCTGCAGGTACACGCCTAACGTCGTGCCCGTGTTGCTGGTGTTGTCCACGATGGAGAACGGTACGCCGCTGGTCTGGTTGCCATCGGCATCGGCAGGCAGCACGCTGGAGGTATTGTTGACGGCGAACCGCTCACGCTGCACGAACAGGCCGCTGCGAAGCGTATGGCTCGGGCTCAGCACATAGCTCCCGTCTGCCTGCACGCCATAGGCTTCGTTCCTGCGGGTGAGATTGGCGGCGACGCCGTTATAGGCCAGGTCGCCGATCGGGTCCGGGTTGTAGTCGACGCGGCTGGTGCGATGGAAGAGCGACACCTGGAAATCGAGCGCGGACGATACCTTGTTCTGGTACGAGAGGATCTGGAAATCGGTTTTCTCGCGCTGGTTGGCATTGAGCTGGTCGGAGGGCGGCGTGGCCACGCCATCGATCGAGAACGAGGGCGACAGGCCCGGCCGGTTCGGAATCTGGAAGCGGTTGTCGGCGCTGCCAAACATGAAGCTCACCCGGCTGTCCGGATTGATCAGGTAAGACAGCATGCCAAATGCCTTGCCCTGGTCGGTGTGGTCGTGGATGGCATTGCGCCCGGCGGCGGGGTTCTCGATGCCGAGGTTGTTTTCGACAAAGGAGCCGCTCAGGAAATAGCTCCACGGCCCTTTTGCGCCCTGCACGTATCCGTTGAGCTCATGGTCGGCGTGACTGCCGATGACCGTACCGATCTCGCCGCCGAAGGCCTTGGGCTGCCCTTCCTCATCGGCGGCCGCGCCCCTGGTGCGGATGTCCACGATGCCCGCCGTGCGAAAGCCGTACTGCGCCGGCAGCGCCCCGGTGATCAGTTTGATCTCGTCCGCGAAGCGCGTATCCAGCATTTGTCCGAAGCCGCTGATCGGCTCGGGAATGATGACGCCGTTGATGCGGTATTGCAGGTTGGCGTGGTCGCCGCGCACGTGCAACTGGCCAAAGGAGTCCTGCACCACGCCGGGGGCCTGCAGCAGGACCTGGTTCAGCGGCGTGTTCTCTCCCTGGGGCAGCGTGTTGATGTCCTCGCTGTCGAAACGGTAGACCGAGCTGCCGGTCTCGGGCGACAAGGCGTTGCGCGCCTCGTCGAGCCGCTTGGCGGTGACGACGACGGCATTCAGCGCCTTGGCGCTGGCTGCCGGCGTGGGTGCCGAGGAGGGCGAGGATGGGGAGGAGGAAGACGGGTCGGTTGGCGACGACTGTGCGTGGGCGGACAAGGCGAGCGCCGACGCGGCGCCGGCCGCGATGGCTCGAAGCGGGAAACGGGACATGGAAATGCCTCTGATGGTATCGGGATGTTGCGCACGGCCATCTGGCCCGCGCGAATGCACTAAGCGAACAATCCGCCGGTCAGAGGGGGGCCACGGCTGCGGGGCCGTGGCGAGAAGATGGGAGCGATGTGCCGCTCGGCGAGCAGCGGGTAATGCCAGCGCCTGGCACTGACAAGCAGCAGCCAGCAAGCCACCGACGGCATGGCCACCGCGGCGGCCGCAAAGGCCAGGCATTGCAGGCAGGCGTCGTGGCCGGGCCCGCACTGCTCAAGGTCGGCCGGTGCCGCGCACGGATTGCTCTGCTGGGACGCGTGGAGATGGGAAAGCGCGTGGACGACGCCGCCCGCCTGCCCCAAGAGCAGGAAGGCGCAGAGCAGGAGGACCAGCGGGCGTCGCCACATGGGATGGCTGCGAGGGCAAGGGCGCGGGCCATCAGCGGCCCTGTTTTCTATTTTTGCAACAGTGTTGCAAGTGTGCCATCAGGGCACAAGCGAACACAAGCGAAGTAAACACGAATGTAGCCGGGCTGCCTATACGACAAATGGCTAGTGATTTGGCTAGTGACTTGTGCCGCACCCCTCCGCCGAGTGGTAGCGGCCCGGGCACGCTTTTGCGCATACTCGCGACTAGCAAAAAAATAGCGCGAGCTCGCATCGGGGGTCAAACATGGAAGCACTTACGTTTGCGGGATATCTCCTTGCCTTTTTGCTGGCGCTTGTCCTCGGGGCGCGAAGCGTCAACCGGCACCATCCGGCGCTGCGGCAAGAACTGCCGGCTGCCGCGCAAGCCCCGGCAGCATTGAAGCTGGTCCTTGCAGCCTCCCGCCAGGACTAAGCTGCTCTAAGGCAAGAACTAGGGCTCGGCACCCGCCGCGACGTCGTCGCTTTCCAGCTGCGCCAGCGCCCGCAGCCGCGCCATCGAATTGCGGATATGCAGGCGGGCCAGATGCTCCGCCGCGTCGGCATCCCCGCCTTCGATCGCCGCCACGATCTGCTCGTGTTCCTCGATGGCCGCCAGCGCCCGGTCGCGGGCAAACAGGACCCTTGGCGCAAACACCTGCGATGTCATATGCACGATGGGCACCTGCCGCGCCAGGTACTCGTTCGCTGCCAGCCCGATGATGGCCGTGTGAAACTCGACATTGGCCGCCGTATAGACCTCGGGCAGCCAAGGCTCGAGACTCCCCCGCTGCGCCTCGATGATGGCGCGCAACGGCGCCCCGGCCAGCGCGCTGGCGCGTGACGCCGCCAGCCGGGCCGCCAGGCCGTCGATCACTTCGCGCAACTCGTAGGCGTCCATCAACTGCCGGAAATCCGCGCTGACCACGGTCACGCCGCGCGCCGTCTCGGCGCTGACCAGGCCCTCCCGCTCCAGGATGCGCAGGGCTTCGCGCAACGGCGTGCGGCTGATCTTCAGGTCCTCGGAAATCTCCACCTGACGCAGCGGCTTGCCCGGCGGGTAGACGCCGCGATAGATGCGCTGGCGCAATACCTGGGCGACTTCCTCGACCAACCGCACCCGGCCTTGCCATTCGAACGTTTCTGCCATTTGCCCCCTATTTACGTGACTGCGCGCGACTACACGCGACTTCACGCATCTCGGCGCCTGCTGAGCGCAGGGTGATCCCCTTTGAGTGGCGCAGTTTACAAGGCCTGCCCACGGGTCTACTATAGCCGTAAACACTGGATTCTGGATCCAAAAACCAAAGCCTCGCAAGGCGCGGCATCCAGGCCCCCGAGACGCTTTCTGGAGACGCCCGCCGATGAGCGATGCGCTTTGCTTTCTGTCCGCCGCCGAGCTTCAAGGCCGCATCGCCCGCAAGGAAATCTCGCCCGTCGAGCTCACGCAAGCCGTGCTCGACCGCGCCGCCCGGCTGCAGCCCGAGCTGAACTGCTTCATCACGCTGTGCGCCGACGAAGCCATGGCCGCCGCCCGCGAGGCGGAGCAAGCCGTCATGGCGGGCAAGCCACTTGGGCTGCTGCATGGCATTCCCTTCACCGCGAAAGACCTCGTCAACACAAAAGGCGTGCGCACCACATTTGGCGTGGCGCCCTACCGGGACAACGTGCCCGACCACGATGCGGTGGCCATCGCCCGCCTGCGCGAGCAAGGCGCCATCCTGATCGGCAAGACCACCACGCCCGAGTTCGGCTCCAAATGCCTGACCGATTCGCCGTTGTTTGGCCGCACGCGCAATGCCTGGAGCCGCGAGCGCACCAGCGGCGGATCGAGCGGCGGCGCGGCGGTTGCCGTGGCCAGCGGCATCGCGCCGCTGGCGGTCGCAACGGATGGCGGTGGCTCCACGCGGATTCCGGCCGCTTGCAACGGCGTGGTCGGCATCAAGCAGAGCAACGGCGTGATTCCGCATAGCCAGGCGCAGGACCTGTTCGGCAACCAGACCTATGTCACGCCGACCACGCGCACGGTCGCGGACACCGGCCTGATGCTGCAGGCGATGGCCGGCGAGCACGCCTGCGATCCCTGGTCGATCGGCGTGCCCAAGCCGGACTATGTCAGCGCGGCGCACCCGCAAGGCGATCTGCGCGGCCGCCGCATCCTATACTGCCTGACGCCGCCGGGACGCCCGGCATCGGCCGAGGTCGCACGTGCATTCGAGGCGAGCCTGTCCAGGCTGGCCGGCCTGGGAGCGGAGCTGGAACCCTTCTCCGGCGAAGGCTTCGACGTAGAGCCGATCTGGCGCGCCATCAACCATACGGTCTGGCGCGCGCGCTTTGCCGCCATTGCCGAGGAGCACGGCGACCAGCTCAGCGCCACATTCCTGCGCCAGGTGGCTTCCGCCGCGCAGGTCAGCGGCGTGGAATACCAGCAAGCGATGTTCGACCGCACGAAGCTGTTCCTGCGGGTGCAGGCGCTGCTGCAACGCGGCGACCTGCTCGCCATGCCAACGCTGACACGCACGGCGCTGCCCATCGGGCAGGACCTGTTCGGCACCATCGACATCGACGGCCAGGCTTTCGAAAACGTGCGCGCGCACTGGTTCCCGTGGACCATGCCATTCAACATGACCGGCCATCCCGCCATCAGCCTGCCCTGCGGCTTCGGCAGCGACGGGCTGCCGATCGGCCTCCAACTGGTGGGCCAGTTCCGGGGCGACGCCGAACTGCTGCGCGTGTCGGCGCTGTTCGAGGCGTCGCACGGGCTGCTTGGCCAGTGGCCGCAACCGTAATCCGCTGGAACCGCTCCCTCTTTCTCACCGATAGACATCGAAACCGCGAAACCGCATCCGCCATGACCCACGCTTTACGCCGCAACATCGTGATCCACACCTTGGCGCTGTCGGCCTGCGCCGTTGCTGTCCTCGCCCTGCCCCGGCCGGCCGGGGCGGCGGAAGGCTCGGATGCCGCGATGCACATCATCGTCGGCTACGCCCCCGGCGGCGCGGCCGACAGCCTCGCCCGGATCTATGCCGAGCAACTGCGCCAGGATGGGCACGGCACCGTCATCGTGGAGAACAAGCCCGGCGCATCGGCCCGCCTGGCGCTCGACTACGTGAAGCGCGCCAAGCCGGATGGCAAGACCATCTTCATCGGGCCGTCGCCGCTGTTCACCATCTTCCCGCTAACCTACAAGAAGCTGGGCTACGACGCGGACAAGGACCTGGTGCCCGCGGCCGTGCTGACCGACGTGCCAACCGTGATCGCGGCGGGCGTGCAGCAGCCGTACAAGAACATGAAGGAGTACGTGGAGTGGGCCAAGCGCAATCCCAATAGCGCCAGCCTGGGCCTGGCGACCATCGGCAGCGCCGGCCACCTCGGCACGGTAGCCCTGGGCAAGGCTGCCGGCATCGCCATCATGCCGGCCGCCTATCGCGGCGCGTCCCCGATGCTGGTCGACGTGATCAGCGGCACGGTATCGATTGGCTGGGATGCCGTGGCCAGCATGATGCCGCTGTACAAGGGCGGCAAGCTGCAGTTCCTGGGTGTGAGCGGCACGCGGCGCGCCAAGGCGCTGCCGGACGTGCCGACGTTGAAGGAGCAAGGCTTCAGCCAGTATGACTACGCAACCAGCTGGTACGGCGCGTTCCTGCCGGCCGGCACCCAGCCGGATGTCGTTGCCAAGGTCGAGAAAATGTTCATGGTCGCCTCCGGCAATGCCGCGACCGCCGGCAAGCTGGAGGCCCTTGGGCTGGAAGTGGCAGCCAAGCCGGGCCAAGAGGCGCGGCACCGCATCCAGCTGGAGCGCGCCGCCTGGAAGCCGATCGTGGAGGCTACCGGCTTCGTCGCCGAGGACTGACCAAGGCTCGCCTGGTTTAGCGTGCTGAAGCGTCCCTGAGCGCTTCGCGCGCCGCCATCAGCGCAAATCCCAGCAGGTTGGGCCCACGCCATTGCTCGGGGTTGCCGGCGCACGGATCATCCGCCGCCAGCCCGATGCCCCAGACGCGATCCACCGGGCTGGCCTCCACCAGCACGCGCTCGCCGGTGCCGAGCAGATAGCCGGCCAGCGCCGGGTCCTGGCGGAATTTCTCGATATTGCCCCGCGTCACCAGGTCCAGGCACACGGCGTCCCAACGCGGCGCATCGAAGCCGCGCACCTCGCGCCCCACCTGCTTGGCGGCGGCGGGCGTCGGCGCCGCCAGGACGCGCGACAAAGCCTGCGCATCCCCGAACAGCCGGGCCTTTCTCTTATGGAAGGGCTTCCATAAGGGGCGCTATCGGCAGTTTGCAATTATGGAAGGTTGAACGCTCGGCTGTCGGAGATAGCATCTATATACAGGACATCTGGTGTGCCGTGTCAGTC
>NZ_BAAILO010000270.1:0-1485 GCF_054589115.1 Cupriavidus sp. 8B
CATTCAGTTATACACAAATGTCAGTACTGCCCTCGTCCCGTAGGCCACGCAGCGTTCTTGCAGCGACATGAACCTCTTTGAGTCCAAGCCAGATTGTTTTGACGCCGGGTTCGCCATCGCTCTTGCGGCCGAGGAATCCGCCGAGGCGCGCGATCAGGCGCAGCACTTCATTGAGCTTCGGCGTTGCCGGTTGCCGTACTTTCGTCAGCAAGTAGGCGCCCCGAATTTCATCGGGGTCAAAGAACAACTCCGCGTTCAGATCAGGACAGGTTCGTCCCAGCCGCATCAGGTGAGCAACGCGCCACGCCACCACCATGAACAGCGCCAATGCGCGCTCAAGCCGTTCGACCGAGCCAAGCTGGAGCGCTTCAACGCGACACGCGTTTTTCAGGATATTGAACAGCATCTCGATTTCCCAGCGCGCCCGGTACCAGTCGATCAATTCGATCGCCTCGTCCAAGGTCGTGGCAACGCGGTTGGTCAGCAAACGCCATTCGATTGGCTTGACGCCGGGCGGCGCATCGAATTCGCGCGCGACAAGACAGGTGGCGGCGACGCTCTTGCCTTTGCCCGCGGGCAGTTGAACCCGCTGCATCCACACGTGCTGGCGTACAGTGCGCGCCTTGATGCCGTGTCGCGATCCCAGCGTGAATGCGATCTGCCCTACCGCCTCCGCACCCGTGGTGCGCTCCCACAGCTTGTCGCCTTCGGGCAGACAGCGGTTGTGGGTCGCCCGTACCAGCCAGTCGGCTGGCGTGCCCAGCGCTTGGGCATGCAGCATCAGCGCCATCAGGTCGGCTTCGCGATCGGCCACATACACCAGGCGCGTAGCCGGCAGACTCGCCGCCATCTCCGCAATGCGCTCGTAGCCCTCGAGCCAGCGCAGGCTCTCCTTGGGCCCGCCGCGCTTGCCAAATTTGTCCTTCTTCTCGCGTGCCCACATCCACGCGTCCAGAATGCCCAGCGGCTCGCGCTGCGGCGTGACCGCGTAAGTCGGATGCAAATACATGCCGCGCTGCGCTTCGTAGCTCAGCGGTCCGAGCCCGGTTGCACTCTGGCCGTTGAAATCAAGTTCGGTGGTGTCTTGCAGGCAAAGGATGACAGGATGGGCTTCCATCCGCTTTTGCGTCTGTTGCCAGTGCGGCGCCAAAATCGCGCGCCAGTCGATGCTGTCGTTATCAAAAAAGCGATATGCCGCCATCGTTTCGCCCCAGCCCCGACATGCCTTCGGCACGCTGGCCATCGGGTCGGCCGCCAATCGTTCCATCAATATCCTCGCTCGCTTGTCCAGGCGCGCATCGCCGAGGTCGAGTTGCTTGAATTCCGTCTCTGCCCAGTGTGTCGATTCGGTCGCCAATGCGTCACGCAAAAGCAGAGAGTAAACGCGAAGTGCCGCAAGTTTACAAGGGCCGCACCAAGTTATTGAACGCGAACGCTCTTCCCCGAGGCCGGTCGGTGATGGTCAGAGTTGTGTATAACCGGATG
>NZ_BAAILO010000271.1:0-287 GCF_054589115.1 Cupriavidus sp. 8B
CGTCGTTGACCATGACCTTGGCGGCTTCGCGCTCTGCATGCCCGTCAGCACTTGTCACCAGCGCGCTGACCACCAGGCCGTGGCGGTTGTCGCTCAAGGTATGGCCCATGTAGCGCAACTCACTGGCGGTTTTGCCTTTACGGTAGAGCCGGGCATCGGGGTCGGTCTTGGACTGGTGCGTTTCGTTGCTGCGCTTGCGACCTTTGAAGTTGCCACCATCGTTGTCTTCGTCCTCGCCGTCTTTGCGTACAAAGCTCTTGTGGCCGGCCCAAGCCTGAATGAGTGTG
>NZ_BAAILO010000272.1:0-549 GCF_054589115.1 Cupriavidus sp. 8B
CGCTTGCGACCTTTGAAGTTGCCACCATCGTTGTCTTCGTCCTCGCCGTCTTTGCGTACAAAGCTCTTGTGGCCTGCCCAAGCCTGAATGAGTGTGCCGTCCACGCTGAAGTGTTCGCCGGAAAGCCAATCCTTCTTTTGCGCGATGGACAGTACTTCGTTGAAGAATTCGATCACAGCATCGTGCTTGATCAGGCGTTCGCGGTTCTTGGTGAATACGCTGGGCACCCAGACTGCATCGTCCATTGCCAGGCCAATGAACCAGCGAAACAGCAAGTTGTAGTGCGTCTGCTCCATGAGCTGACGTTCGGAGCGAACGCTGTAGAGCACCTGCAGCAGCATGGCCCGCAACAACTTCTCAGGCGCGATACTGGGTCGACCGCCCTTGATATCGGCCTCGTACATCCCGGCGAACAGCCGATCCATCTTCGCCAACGCCTGATTGGCCATGGTGCGGATCGAGCGCAGCGGGTGAGACTTCGGTACAAAATCCTCGAGCCGCCGCATGGTGAACAGGCTTTCGGTGAAGGTGTCGGCGCCGCGCATGAAA
>NZ_BAAILO010000273.1:0-24034 GCF_054589115.1 Cupriavidus sp. 8B
GCCGGGTGTGCCCAAGGACAAGCTGGTCGTGCAGGTGGAAGGCGATATCCTGACCATCAAGGGCGAAGTCGTCCTGGATCAGCCGGAGGGCATGGAGGCCAGTTACGTGGAGGTTTCCCTGCCGCGTTACCGGCGTGTGTTCACGCTCTCCAAGGAACTAGATGCCGAGAAGGTGGTGGCCGAGTTCAACCACGGCGTGCTCAAGCTGCGCATCCCCAAAGCCGAATACGCGCAACCGAGCCGCATTGAGGTCAAGGTCGCGTGATGTAAGCCGAGCGGGCCTTGGGCATCGCCCATGGCTGCGCACACGTAGGCGGGCTGACATGAAACCGGAATCCTTGAAAGAGGGTTTCGGTTCTTTGTGAGCAACCTGGTCGAAGGCTGGCACCATCCGACGCAGACTGATCCAGGGGCAAATTACAGGAGTCAGGCACGATCGCGGACAAGCGTTGAATCCCAGGCGGCGCACGAAATCAGAGGACAGCGCACGCGGCATGGCTTTTTGTGGTCCGGCTGCACCGGTTAGCGGTACACGAGGACCGGGATCGTACTATGGGTCAGGACTTTCTGGGTTTCGCTGCCGATCAGCAGACCCTGCACGCCAGCTCGACCGTGCGAGGCCATGACAATGAGGTCGCAGTTGTGCTCCTCCACGGCCCGGATGATCGCCTCATAGGGGTGATCGCTTGTCACGTGGATCGTGTCGCATGGCACCCCCGCTTCCCTCGCGGCTTGCGCGATCATCCCCAGGTAATGCTCCGCATGCTGTTCGGCTATCTGCGCAAACCGCTCCTGGGTATCCTCCATCATCTCGACCCGATGGGTGAAGATGCGGTACTCCGGGATGGCGTGAAATCCCGTGATTCTGGCCTGAAATCCCTTAGCGAGCGTCACCGCCATCCGAATCGCGGCTTCGGAGAGCGGGGACCCATCGGTCGGCACCAAGAGATGCTTGAACATATCTGTCTCCTCCCGGCAATGACCGTCTGCGTCGGCGTCCTGCCCGCAAATCACTTGTCAAACAGTCGTCCAACGAAAGTGACGAGTTCTCCTATCGTGGCATATTGTTGCTAGCCGACCGGACGAACGGGGTGGCATCGCCGATACCAGGCGGCCATCGGACACGCAAGGCTTTAGACGCCAACACGCGTCGAGCACAAAGTGGTGCTGCCAGGAGTTCATCCGTCCACGCGCATCCGGGAAGTCTTCCAGACACGTTAAATCGAATGCAACACTACCAAGCCAACTATAGGCGATGTCGGCAGACCGTGGCAATTTGCATAGGTAGGCCACCTCGCTCCTTCCCAACGACCGACCGACAGCAAGCCGGGGGGCGGCGCATTCCCGCGGACCGGACGATGTCACTGCAGGCGCTGCCCGCCGGTGATCGCGAGATCGGCCCCGGTCAGGAAACCCGCTTCCCGCGAGCACAGATACGACCCGCGGCCGCTATAGCGTTGCGATGAACTGTTTCCACGGGGTCCCTTGTAGAGTCTCGGTGGTTGCATGTCCGTAGGCGCGAATGATTAATGCCGCCCTTTCGAGTTGCGCCAGGTCATTCGATTCAACGATGTCCACCACATCGAACCGACCGAGGGTGAGAAAGCTGTCTTTCCAGGTCACCGCAGGGCATTCGGCCTTGATCTTTTCCGCAACCGTGGCGGCGATCTGTTTCAGGTCCTTGGGCTCCTTGAACGCATCAGGAGATAAAGTGCTGAGGATGACATAGGTGGTCATGGAACACCTCCATACAAAACGGTTGACGCTCCGTTGGGCACGGGCTGACGCATGGGGACAATGCCTTTGCGCCGAGAGGCGTATGCGTGTGACTACTAATTATAGGTTTGCGTGGGCGGTTCCCCTTCGCAGGACACGAAGATGCTTGCGTATCGGCCCGACGGCAGACGCTCCCGCCGGCAACGCGCTCACCGGTTAGCGCAAGTTCCCTGTATGCCCCAACGAGTATCGGCCAGGTTGTGGCCACACCGTCAGCCCGTGCGGTTCACGACCCACCTTGATCTTGTCGACACTGCCCGTTGCGGTGTCAAAGCGGTACACCACATCGTCGAAGCGGCCGGACAACCACAAGTGCTGGCCGTCGGCACTGACGTTGCCCATGTCAGGGCTGCCACCGCCCGGAATGGGCCAGGTCTTGGTGACGGTACGAGTCGCAAAATCAATGACCGATACGCTGCCTTTGCCGCCGGGCGGGCCGTGGATCTTGTTGGTACCACGGTTGGTCACATACAGGCTTCTGCCATCGCGGCTGGGATACAGGCCATGCGCGCCGATGCCGGTGGCGATGAAGCCGATCTGCTTGAACGATTCACCGTCGACCACATGGACACCGTCGGCCATCATGTCCGCCACGAAGAATATCTTGCCGTCCGGCGATACCCGCACGTCTTGCGGCATGCCCTTGGTGGTGCAAATCTCGCCACCAGTCTGGCTCGGGTCGGGGATTTTGGCGGGCTTCTTGCCGGGCGATGCGATCAGCGCGAGGACATCCGGCCGGTCGAAGTACCTGCTCAGCTTGAGGGTAGCCACCACGCGGCGATTCACCAGGTCGATCTGAGTGACCGCCCCGTCGAACTCACAGGTAAACAGCGCGAACTTCCCGTCGATGGAGAAATCGGCGTGATTGATGCCGTCGCATTGCGGTGTAGCAATCGAGTATTGCAGTTTCATGCTGCTTGGGTCACGAAAGTCCAGGCGCTTGTACGCTTCGGCAACCACGATGGCCGATTGACCATCCGGAGACCAATACATGTTGTAGGGGTCGTCCACGCGAATCGATTGACCCGGTTTGCCGGTGTTGGGATCGATCGGCGTCAGACTGCCATCGTGGCGACCTTCGGCGTTGTTGGCTACCCACAGCGTGTGCAAGTCCCACGAGGGCACCACATGCTGCGGGTTGATACCCACCTTGAAGGTATCGATGACCTTCAGCGTAGCCTGATCGATCACAGACACGGTATTGGACGTGTGGTTTGGTACGTACACGCGCTCCAGGGCACCGGCGACCGCCGGACTCATGCGGTTGGCGCCCACCTCACTGTAAAGATTGTTCCGGTCAGGCACGGCCGGCATGCCGGGTACCGTCGCCACTCGGTCGTTCTGCACGGAAGCTCCAGGTGGCGACGATGCGCTTGCCGGCGTTGCTGTGGCGCGGTTTGCGATCCACCAAGCGGTCGCCGACACGGCGACCGCAACAGAAACGACGACAACGGGAATCTTGCGCATGCTTGACCTCTCAATATCTCGGTCTACACATCATGGAGTGAAAGTAGCGCGCTCAGCGCGAAGCACCCAGTGCAGCGCGAATGGAGGCTACGGTTCTCGCCACAATCAAATCGACACCCAACTGACCCAGCGCCGCACTGGCAGCGCGCGGATCGCCAGCGACACCATTGGCCGCGCCTTCGCGCGGATCGCGTGCCATTTGATCTGCCCGAACCAATGTAGCGTCGATGGCCATCATTAGCGAGGTATCGGCCGTGCCCGCATGCACGCCGATCTGTTCATCGCTCAACCCCTTGGCTTTGAGGGCCTGCACGTAGTCTGTCTGCGTGACCCGGTAGTAGTCCCCGATGAAGTGGGCACGGGCATGCGTCGCCGCCCAATCGTGATTCAGGCGCGTCGCCACCGCCTTGAGCTGGGCCTGGTAGCCGCCGTGATCACCGATCAGCACCACGTCGACAAAGCCATTCTGCCTGAAGCTGCGCGCCGCGGCATCCAGTACGCTCTTAAAGGCGTCGTCCGGCACCGAAATTGTGCCAGCAAAGCGCATGTGCCCGACGGGCGGGGTAATGCTGCCTTCGGGGACATAAGCTACCACCGGCGCGACCAGTGTATGGCCCAACGAACTGGCGATCCTGCCCGCCAGCACCTTGACCCGCACATTGTGCTTGCCTAGCGCCATGTGCGGACCGCTTTGTTCGGTGCCGCCGACCGGGATGATGATCGTCGTCGTGCCGGCGCGGATGGCATCGCGGACCTCGGTCGAGGTCAACTCTTCAAGATAAACACTATTGGCGGCGGGCCACGCGGCGGGACTGAGAACGGCCAACCAGAGAGCGAGCAACGCAACCATGGTACGCATCATTGGCTCATGTTTTGTCATGGATGAAGGGACCCTACGGCGTTCGCATCGGCCATCACCGAACCAGGCGGTGGTTCATCCGGCCTGGTGACCGGCATACTCGCATCGAGTTAAGCAGGATCAGCGAGGTCACGTGTTTTCCTGCGCGTCCGCAAGCGTCGACATCGAGGGTCGGATCGGTGTGCACTGATGCATAGTGCTTGGCCAGGGCTTTAGGATACTCGATACCCAGTACGGGAAAGTCGAGCAAGTGGGCAAATTGGTACATCGGTCCGCCGGAAGCGACCGTCATCGCTGCCGAGGCCTCTTGCGGGGAGCCCGTGAAAACCGCGAGGACGTCTCGCTTGCGCTTCTGCAGAACCGCTCGATTCGTAGCGATGGCTGATCGACCGTCGGCAAGCTCGGCCAACTCGGCCAGCACTTGCACTTCGTCCGGCATCAGCAGGATGCTTATAGCCAGATTGCGACGCCAGCCGTGCGACTAGCGTGTCGAACCGGAGCACGCGATCACGTCTTTTCAAGCCGGGACGGGCGCCGAACGTGGTGCGGCGCCCTTTTTTGCCCCTTACTTAACTCTTATTGACGCAGCTCGAAGCGGTCGAGGTTCATCACCTTGACCCAGGCAGCGACGAAGTCCTTGACGAACTTATCCGCCCCGTCCTCGCTTGCGTAGACTTCGCACAGGGCCCGCAGCTGAGCATCTGAACCGAACACCAGATCAACGCGCGATCCGGTCCACTTGACCTGCCCCGTCTTACGGTCACGTCCCTCGAACACATCCCGCGTGAGCGCCTTCCATTCCACGTCCATGTCGAGCAGGTTGCGGAAGAAGTCGTTGGTCAGCGTTTCCGGGCGGTCGGTGAAGACGCCGTGCGCATCCTTCCCTGTATGGACGTTCAGCACGCGCAGGCCGCCGATCAGCACCGTCATTTCGGGCGCGGTCAGAGTCAGCAACTGCGCCTTGTCAACCATCATTGCTTCCGCCGGAACGCGAGCATTCGGGTTGCGGTAGTTGCGGAAGGCATCGGCCGCCGGTTCGAGGGCGCCAACCGATTGCACGTCGGTCTTTTCCTGCGAAGCATCCATGCGGCCCGGCGAGAATGGTACGGTCAGCTTCTGCCCGGACTTCTCCGCTGCCTTCTCGATACCGGCGCTGCCCGCCAGCACGATCAGATCGGCCATCGAGATCTTCTTGCCACCCGACTGGGCGCCGTTGAACTCGCTCTGGATACCTTCAAGGGTCTTCAGCACCTTGCCCAGCTGATCCGGCTCATTGGCCGCCCAGTCCTTCTGCGGAGCCAGGCGAATGCGCGCGCCGTTGGCGCCGCCGCGCTTGTCCGAACCGCGGAACGTCGATGCCGATGCCCAGGCAGTCTTCACCAGCTCCGAGACCGACAGCCCCGATGCCAGGAGCTTCTGCTTGAGCGCCGCCACGTCCTGGTCATTGACCAGCGGATGGTCTAGCGCCGGGATGGGATCTTGCCAGAGCAGTTCTTCGGCCGGGACTTCCGGGCCGAGGTAGCGGGCGCGCGGTCCCATGTCTCGGTGGGTCAGCTTGAACCAGGCACGGGCGAATGCATCAGCAAACTCCTGAGGGTTCGCCATAAAGCGCCGCGAGATTTTCTCGTAGATGGGGTCGAAGCGCAGCGACAGGTCCGTGGTCAGCATCGTCGGCTTGAGCTTCTTCGACGGATCGTAAGCGTGCGGAACCGTTTCGCCGGCATTCTTGGCCACCCACTGGTTAGCACCTGCAGGGCTCTTGGTCAGCTCGTATTCATAGCCGAACAGGTTTTCGAAGTAGCCACCGTCCCACTTCGTCGGCGCGGTCGTCCAGGTGACTTCCAGACCGCTGGTGATCGTGTCCGCGCCCTTCCCTGTGCCGAAGCTGCTCTTCCATCCCAGACCCTGGTTTTCAAGGTCGGCAGCTTCGGGTTCGGCGCCTACGTGATCAGCGGGACCGGCACCGTGCGTCTTGCCGAAGGTGTGGCCGCCGGCAATCAGCGCGACGGTCTCCTCATCGTCCATGGCCATGCGGCCGAAAGTATCCCGGATGTCGTACGCCGCGGCGAGCGGGTCCGGATTACCTTCGGGGCCTTCCGGATTCACGTAGATCAGGCCCATCTGCACGGCACCCAGGGGATTCTCGAGGTTGCGACCGGGGTCGGTACGGCTGACTTCACCGCCGTGCAATTCCTCGTCGGCCACGATCACGCCTTCGTTGTCGTCCTTGCCGGCGGCGCCCTTGCCATAACGGACGTCGCCGCCCAGCCAGGTCTTTTCATTCCCCCAATAGACGTCCTGGTCCGGTTCCCAGGTGTCTTCACGGCCGCCACCAAAGCCGAATGTCTTGAAGCCCATGGTTTCGAGGGCAACGTTACCTGCGAGGATCATCAGGTCGCCCCAGGAAAGCTTCTGGCCATATTTCTGCTTGATGGGCCAGAGCAGCCGGCGAGCCTTGTCCAGGCTGACATTGTCCGGCCAGCTGTTGAGCGGTGCGAAACGCTGCTGGCCCCGCCCGCCACCGCCACGGCCGTCACCGATGCGGTACGTGCCGGCGCTGTGCCAGGCCATGCGGATAAACAAACCACCGTAGTGGCCGAAGTCCGCCGGCCACCAGTCCTGCGAGTCAGTCATCAGCGCCGCGAGGTCCTTCTTGACCGCGGCGAGGTCGAGGCTCTTGAAAGCCTCGGCATAGTTAAAGCTTTTGTCCAATGGATTAGACTTGTCGGAGTGCTGGCTGAGCAACTCTAGCCGCAACTGCTTCGGCCACCAGTCCAGGTTGGTGGTGCCGCCACCGGCGGCATGGTTGAAGGGGCACTTTTCGTTAGACATGCTCTCTCCTTCGGGGGCGTACCAAACGTTAGTTCTAGTATTTCTGCGTCAACGCTTCCACGCGGGACCTGCGTCGGCAGGCCTGCCGCACACAAAATATAGTTGAAAGCGTTCGTCAACAATATGTAATGTTTGCAATCGCTTCAATAGCGGACCGCTATTGGCCACCCGCAACCGAGCTGGGGTTAGCCGCACCGATTGCCGCCCAGCGCTTGACCTATAGTTCCTATACTGAAGATTGCTGTAGCGATCAGCGCTCGGAGGTTGCAATCATGACCATGGCTACCACGCTGGCAAGATGCCTGAGCAAGAAGCAGAGCCGGTTTGAAACCGTTCGTCGCCCAAGCGGCCTGGCAACTGCGCAGACTACGTATATCCCCGGAGACCGGCTCGCCCGGACTGTCCTGCTGGAGGACAACCGAGGCTACCTCGCAGCCGTGATCCCTTCCACCCACCAACTGAAACTGTCAGATATCTGCGAACAGACCGGCCGCAAGCTGTCTCTGGCGCATTGGGATGGCGCGCGCGAAGTGTTCAGGGACTGCGACCTCGGCGCGCTCCCGCCGGTCGGTATGGCGTACGGCACGCTGACCTGGCTCGACGACAGCCTTCTGACGCATCCCGACGTCTACTTCGAAGCGGGCGACCATGAGGAGCTGGTGCACATGAGCACCGAGCAGTTCACCGCCCTCATGGCCGAAGCTCGGCGCGGGCATTTCGCGCACCGGATGATGTAGGGCGCCGCGCAAGGTTGGCGCGGCTAGTGCGCATATATCGCTCTTCCCCGCTCTTGAAGCCCCTCACCTCGACCCGATCGGGTTGCCGAACGGGGCGGTGAAGAACATCGTTCACTGCTCGCCGGGTTCGCGCCTTCGAAGCGCACCTGCTGCGGCGCACAAAGTCAGTGCCGACGGCCGTCCCTGAAAATCGACGCCACTTGCTAGCACGCTGGCTCTCCCTGCGCATTGATTCGGTCGAATCAATGACATTAACTTCGACAACGCGGAACAAATCTACCGATCGACTGATTGAAAACACCGATCGACTCTCGGCAGTTGAAACAATGTGAAGCGAGTGGCGGAAACTTTGCCGATGCAGCCGATCACCTCTCCATTGCCCAATGGCGGACATGGGTCGGAAACGGTAGTTCATCCACAGCTCCAGCTCTGACGGTCAACCATTCCGCTTATCGCAGCAGCTTCCGAGATACCTATAAAAGTTCGACGGCTATCGTTGGCATGGGTCGACGGCGACGACGTCCGTCTCTTCACAGTAAATGGCCGTCACTGGACCTCCTCACGCTTCAAATCAATTGCGGCGGAGATACGCACTCTTGGCCTTGGCTCCGCCTGGTTGGATGGGGAGATCGTGATGGCTGAGGCCTCACTCGCCGAATGGACGAAGGAGGGGCCGTGTCCGGCATGCCGTGTTTCACGCCCCGCCGCGCCAGCATCTGCCAGGCCTGGCCGACGAGTGGCCTGGATTCGTAGTTGTGCTTTGCAGAGCATAAAGTCGTACCTTGGCATGACCCCTTGAAGCCGGGTGCCGCATGCAGCGGGCTAAACAGCAACAATGGATTTGGGATAGTCTTGACGGCACGCAGGCTTTCACAGTCAGACGTCACCCTGGCTGTGCCAGGGAGTATGCGCATGGTTAAGGGACTGGTGTATGCCCTCCGTGGGCAAACCAGGCAGCGCGCCCCACGAGTAGTGATGGCGTGCGTCGTCACTCTATTGGCTGCATGCGCCGTGGGCCCGGATTACCATTCGCCCGAGCCGCCAGGCGGCGACCACTTCACCGCGGAGCCACTGCCCGGGCAGACGGCATCCACGCCCGGCATACTTGGGAGCGCCGGGGCAGCGCAGCGTTTCGTCACGGTGCAGGATATCCCCGGCGAATGGTGGTCGCTGTTCCACTGTGCGCCACTCGATACATTGATTCGCGAGGCGCTGGCCAACAGCCCCAACCTGGCCGCCGCCCAGGCAGCCCTGCGGCAGGCCCGCGAAAACTACAACGCCGAAGTGGGCGGGGCCCTGCTTCCCGCCGTGGATGCGCAACTGGGGGCGTCGCGCGAGAAGGTCTCGGGGCTGGCCATCGGCCAGCCGGGGCTGAGCCCGGAGTTCAGTCTCTACAATGCCTCGGTCAATGTCGCTTACACGCTCGATGTATTTGGCCGCGCGCGGCGCGAACTGGAGGCATTGCGGGCGCTTATCGGGTACCAGCAGTATCAGTGGCAGGCGGCTTATCTGACGCTGACAGCCAATCTCGTGACGGCAAGCGTCAGGGAGGCGTCGCTGCGCGCGCAGATCGAGGCTACGGGGCAGATCGTGGCGGACCAGGAACAGCAGTTGGATCTGCTCACGCGCCAGTTCGAGCTGGGCGGCGTGAACCAGGCCGCGGTGCTGGCGCAGCGCACCACGCTGGCGCAGACGCGCGCGACCCTGCCACCGCTGCAGCAGGCGCTCGAGCAGACCCGCCACCTGATCGCGGTCCTGGCGGGCAAGCCCCCCAGCGATGCTACCCTGCCGCCATTCCGGCTGGCCGATTTCTCCTTGCCGCAAACGCTGCCGGTCAGCCTGCCCTCCGCGCTGGTGCGGCAACGCCCCGACATCCTGGCGGCCGAAGCCCTGCTGCACCAGGCTAGCGCCCGGGTTGGCGTGGCGACCGCCGCGATGTTCCCGAAGCTCACCCTGACCGGCAGCTATGGCACGCAAGCACTGACGCCCGGTGGCGCCTTCAATGCGGCCAATACGGTGTGGAGCCTCGGTGCCGGCCTGCTGCAGCCGGTTTTTCATGGCGGCCAGTTGAATGCGCAGCGGCGCGCGGCCGTGGCCGCCTACGATCAGGCGGGCGCGCAGTACCAGCAGACCGTGCTGCAAGCCTTCCAGAATGTGGCCGATACGCTGCGCGCACTGGATAACGATGCACGCGCGCTGGCGGCGCAAGCCGAGGCCGCCACCGCCGCGCGCGATTCCCTGTTGCTGAGCCAGCAGCAATACCGCCTGGGCGCGGTGAGCTATCTCTCGCTACTCGACGCCCAGCGCCAGTACCAGCAGACCGTGCTCAGCCTGGTGCAGGCGCAGGCGGCACGCTTCGCCGATACCGCTGCGCTGTACCAGGCGACCGGCGGGGGCTGGTGGAACGCGCCGCAACCGCCGGAGGTCAAGCCGCCAGTGGCCACGCCCCGGGCAGAGACCGTGGTACCCGTGGAGAACAGGCAATGAAGAAGCGCATGGTCATCATGCTGGTCTGCGTGGGCCTGCTGCTGGCCGCGTTGTTCGGCTTCAATCTGTTCAAGGGAATGATGTTCAAGAAATTCATGGCGGGCAATGCCGCGCCGCCGGCCACCGTCAGCGCCGTGCGCGCCGCCTACCAGGTGTGGCAGCCGCAACTGGCCGCGGTGGGGAGCCTGCGCGCCGTGCGCGGGGTGGACGTCACCACTGAAATTGCCGGCCTGGTGCGCGAGGTCCGCTTCACGTCCGGCGGCGAGGCGCGGGCCCGCCAGGTCCTGGTGCAGCTCAACGCAGACGCCGACATCGCGCAACTCCAGGCCTTGCAGGCCGCAGCCGAACTGGCACAGACCGTCTACACGCGCGACAAGGCGCAATACGACATCAAGGTGATCGCCAAGGCCACGCTCGACGCCGACGCAGCCGACCTCAAGAGCAAGCGGGCCCAGGTGTCGCAGCAGGCCGCCATCGTCGAAAAAAAGACCATCCGCGCGCCTTTCGCCGGCCGGCTGGGCATCACCACCCTTAACCCCGGCCAGTACGTGAACCCCGGCGACGCCATCGTGACCCTGCAGGCCATCGATCCGATCTATGCCGACTTCACCCTGCCCCAGCAGGACATCGGCCAGCTCGCGGCCGGCTTGCCTGTGGCAGCCGAGAGCAATACCTACGGCGGCAGGCTGTTCAAGGGCAGGATTACATCGATCAACCCGAAAGTGGATACGGCAACGCGCAACGTGCAGGTGGAAGCCCGCATCGACAACCAGGAAAACAAGCTGCTGCCGGGCATGTACGTGAGCGTGAAGATCGACGTCGGCACGCCCCAGCGCCGCCTGACGCTGCCGCAGACCGCCATCACCTACAACCCGTACGGCGCGACGGTCTTCGTCGTCGAACCGGCTCCAGCGGCCAGGCCCGGCGAGACAGGCAAGCCGCTGCCGGTGGCGCGGCAGGTGTTCGTCACCACAGGCCCGACGCGCGGCGACCAGGTGTCGATCGAGAAGGGGCTGGAGGAAGGCACCCAGGTGGTGTCCAGCGGCCAGCTCAAGCTCAAGAACGGCACGCGGCTGGTGGTCGACAACACAGTCCAGCCAGCGGATCTGCCCAATCCGTCGCCTCAGGAACAGTGAGCGGCTGCCATGAACTTCACTGACATCTTTATCAGGCGGCCGGTGCTGGCCACGGTGGTCAGCTTGCTGATCCTGGTGCTCGGCCTGCGCTCGCTGAGCAGCCTGCCCGTCAGCCAGTACCCCCTCACCGAAAACGCCGTGGTGACGATCACCACGGCCTATTTCGGCGCCAATGCGGACACCGTGGCGGGCTTCATCACCCAGCCGCTGGAAACCGCGATCGCCCAGGCGCAGGGGATCGACTATATGTCGTCGGCCAGCACCAGCGGCCTGTCGGTCATCACCGCCACGCTGCGCCTGAACTATGACGCCAACCGCGCCCTGACCCAGATCAACACGCAGATCAGCTCGGTGCGCAACCAGTTGCCGCCGCAGGCCCAGCAGCCCGTCATCACGGTGCAGGTCGGGCAGACCACCGACACCATGTACATGGGCTTTTACAGCGACGTGCTGCCCGGCAACAGTGTCACCGACTACCTGCTGCGCGTGGTCAAGCCCAAGCTGGATTCCGTGGAAGGCGTGCAGACCGCCGAAATCCTCGGCGGCCGCCAGTTCGCCCTGCGCGCCTGGCTCGACCCGCAGCGGCTGGCCGCGTACGGGGTCACGGCCGCCGACGTCTATACCGCGCTCGGCAACAACAACTACCTGGCAGCGCTGGGTAACACCAAGGGTCAGATGGTAAGCGTTGCCATCACGTCCAACACCGACCTGCACAGCCTCGACGAGTTCAGACAACTGGTGGTCAAATCGCGCAATGGCGCACTGGTGCGGCTGCAGGATGTGGCCAACGTGGTGCTTGGGGCGGACAACTACGACTTCAGCGTAGCCTTCAGCGGCAAGCGCTCGGTCTTCATCGGCATCAAGACCGCGCCGGAGGCCAATGTGCTCGACGTGGCCAGGCGCGTGCGCGAGGTGTTCCCGGCGATGCAGGCGCAGCTGCCGACCGGGCTGACGGGCAAGATCGTCTACGACGCCACGGAGTTCGTCAACACCTCGATCAGGGAGGTCGTCAAGACACTGGCCGAGGCGCTGCTGATCGTCACCGTGGTGATCTTCCTCTTTCTCGGCAGCCTGCGCGCGGTGATCATTCCCGTGATCGCCATGCCGCTGTCGCTGATCGGCGCCTTCTTCGTGATGCTGGCGCTAGGCTATTCGATCAACCTGCTCACGTTGCTGGCGCTGGTGCTGGCGATCGGGCTGGTGGTCGACGACGCCATCATCGTGGTGGAGAACGTCGACCGGCATATGAAGGAAGAAGGCAAGCCGCCGCTGGAGGCCGCGCTGATGGCCGCGCGCGAGCTCGGCGGCCCGATCCTGGCAATGACCGTGGTGCTGGTGGCGGTCTATGTGCCGATCGGCTTCCAGCGCGGCCTGACCGGCGCCCTGTTTACCGAATTCGCTTTCACCCTGGCGGGCGCGGTGGCCGTATCGGGCGTGGTCGCACTCACCTTGTCGCCGATGATGTGCGCGCGCTTCTTCCGCGCGGATCAGGAATCGGGACGCTTCGTGCGCTTTATCGACCGGCAGTTCGACCGTGTACACCACGCCTACCAGCGCCAGCTGCACAGCCTGCTGGAAACTTGGGTGGTGCTGGTCGTGATGGGAGCGCTGCTGCTGGCCGGCACCGTGTACCTGTTCATGACCTCGAAATCCGAACTGGCGCCGCCGGAAGACCAGGGCATCGTGCTGGCGCACCTGCAAGGGCCGCCAAACGCGACCATCCAGCAGATGCAGACCTATGCCGATCAGTTGTTCGATCTGTCGAAAGGCATCCCCGAGTACGCGCAGATGTTCCAGTTGACCGGTACGCCCACGCTCAACCAAGGCATCGGCGGCGTGCTGCTCAAGCCGTGGGACCAGCGCGGCAGGAGCGCGCTGCAACTGCAGCAGGAACTGCAACAGAAATGGAACGGTATCGCCGGCGCGCAGGTGGCGGCCTTCCAGTTTCCGCCCCTGCCCGGCGCGCAAGGGCTGCCGGTGCAATTCGTCATCAACACCACCGAGCCCTTCCAGAACCTGAACGAGGTGTCGCAGGCGGTGCTGGACAAGGCGCGCGCCAGCGGCATGTTCTTCTTCGTGGATAGCGACCTCAAGCTCGACAAGCCGCAGAGCACGCTGATCGTCGACCGCGACAAGGTGGCCTCGCTCGGCCTGAACCAGTCGAACGTGGGCGCCACGCTTGGCGCCGCGCTGGGCGGCAATTATGTCAATTACTTCTCCATCGCGGGCCGCTCCTACAAGGTGATTCCCCAGGTGCTGCAGGTGGACCGGCTCAATCCCTCGCAGATCCTGAACTACTATCTGAGCACGCCCAATGGCAGCGTGGTGCCGGCTGCCACCGTGGCCCGTCTCGAAGCCAGCGTGGTGCCGGAATCGATCAACCATTTCCAGCAGCTCAATTCCGCGACCATCTCCGGCGTGCCGGTGCAGGGAGCGGCCGAAGGCGACGTGCTGAATGCCCTGCGCGAGATGACCGGCCAGGTCGCGCCAAGCGGCTACTCGGTCGACTACGCGGGCCCGTCACGCCAGTACGCGCAGGAATCCGGCGGTTTCGTGATCACGCTGATGTTCGCCACCATCATCGTATTCCTGGTCCTGGCAGCGCAGTTCGAAAGCTTCCGCGATCCGGTGGTGATTCTCGTCTCGGTGCCGATGGCGCTGTTCGGCGCGCTGATCTTCATCAACCTCGGGCTCTCGACGCTAAATATCTACACCCAGGTGGGCTTGGTGACGCTGATGGGGCTGATCAGCAAACACGGCATCCTCATCGTGCAGTTCGCCAACGAACTGCAACGTGCAGGCCGCGCCAAGCGCGAGGCGCTTGAGCAGGCCGCCGCCGTGCGGCTGCGGCCCATCCTGATGACCACCGCCGCCATGGTGCTCGGCGTGGTCCCGCTGGTGTTCGCTTCCGGCGCAGGCGCGGCAGGGAGATACGCGATGGGACTGGTGATCTTCACTGGCCTGTCTATTGGCACCCTGTTCACGCTGTTCGTGGTGCCGGCGATGTATATGTTCCTGGCCACGGATCACCAGCGTTCAAGGGAACAGCCTGTGCCCCAGGCCTCCGCACCCCCACCGGCATGACGGATTTAGGGGCCGCAGTCGTGGTACGCCGCGCTGGGCGAGGGGAAATGATCGTGGCCGATTCCATAACCGCAAATCGGCAAGCCATGGATACCAAGACACCGTCCGCCGCGGACCGGCCAGGCGCTTCCGGCTCCTTCGCACGGCCCATCGACCAGCAGGTGGTGTTCGTCCTGCAGGGGGCGCGCTGGGCGCCTACCAGGCCGGGTCTACCTGGCCCTGGTGGACAAATCCTCCCCATTGCAACGGTGTCCACGGCCGTGATGGACCTGACAAGGCACCCACCAGGGCGCGCGACGGCTACCCTGATCCTCTGATCCAGAGAGCTCAATAGCCGCCAGCCCCCGCCAGCGCCACGCCGCCTGCAGGCAGCCGGAACGAGGCCACCGCGGCCTTCAGCACGTCGGCCTGCTCCGCCAGCGCCTGCGCTGCCGAGGCTGCCTCCTCCACCAGGGCGGCATTCTGCTGGGTCACCTCGTCCATCTGGTTGACGGCCAAGCCGATCTGCTCGATACCCGTGCTCTGCTCGTTGGAGGCCGCGCTGATCTCCGCCATGATGTCGGTGACGCGACGCACCGCTTGCACCACCTCGGTCATGGTAGAGCCGGCCTCGTCCACCTGGTGGGTGCCGTTTTCCACTTGACTCACCGTGGTGCTGATCAGTTGCACGATCTCTTTAGCGGCCGATGCCGAGCGCTGGGCCAGCGCTCGGACCTCGCCCGCCACCACCGCGAAGCCGCGGCCCTGCTCGCCCGCGCGCGCCGCTTCCACGGCGGCATTTAGCGCCAGGATGTTGGTCTGGAAGGCAATGCCTTCGATCACGCCGGTGATGTCGCCAATCTTGCTGGAGGCGAGCCGGATATCACCCATGGTGTCCACCACGCGCCGCACGGCCTGCCCGCCGCGTGCGGCGATATCGGAGGCCTGCGCGGCCAGTGCATTGGCTTGCCGCGCGTTGTCGGCGTTCTGCTTCACGATGGCGGTCATCTGCTCCATGCTCGATGCGGTCTGCTCCAGGGCGCTGGCCTGTTCCTCGGTCCGCTGCGACAGGTCGAGGTTACCTGCGGCGACCTGTTGCGTGGCACTGGCAATCGCGTCGCTGCCGCCGCGCATGGTGCGGATGGTGTCGATCAGGCCACGCTGCATTTCCTGCACGCCGCGCGCTAGCGCGCCCATCTCGTCCTGGCTGGTTACGGCGATGGTCTCGGTCAGGTTTCCGCGCGAGATCTCGCCGAAGCTGCCCAGCATGCGTGCCAGCGGCGCGGAGATGGCGCGCTGCAGGCCGATCGCGCAGCCGAGTGCCGCGGCAATGCCGATGCCAATGGCACCCAGTGCCAGCCACACAAAGCGCTGCGAACGCGCGGCGGCATTGTCGTACATGGCCTGGGCTTGTTCGCTCTGGTTGCGCTCCAGCGCATCCACTGCGCCTGACAACGCCACGAACAGCGGCGGGATAGTGGTCATCACTGCCTTGTCGACGGCGGCGGGATCGCGCGCACGGAGTGCGGCAACCAGCGGGTCGATGCCTTGGCGGAAGAACGTCTCGCGGTGGGTGGCGACCGTCGCCGACAGGTGCTTCTCCTCCTCGGACTTGGGCAGTGCCTGGTAGGCCTCCCACGCTGCCTCGGACTTGGCGCGATAGCCGAGCGCCTTGTCTACGATGCCGGACACATCGGCGGCATCAAGGTGGAACGCCGCACGGTCCAGCGTAGTCCGCACAATAGCCGCATGCAGCTGCGACCTGGCCACGAAGACGGTGGATGCCATCTGGTTGGAGTAGATTTCCTTGATGTCCGCACTGGAGGCCTGCATGCCGACGATGCCGATCAGGCCGATGACGATCAGCAGCGCGGCCAGCAGCATCAAGGCTGCGTTGAGCCGGATGCGGATAGAGAGCTTGTGGAACATGACGAAGCATCCGAGTTTGGGTGCTGAGGTTAACGGCGACGCCAGCTATCGACTGAAGCACTGATTGTGGAATGTGCCCGGCATCGTCCCTGCCACCGGCCAGCGAGGGGCGCCGGCGCCGCGCAGTCGCCACAAAGTGCCGAATGACAGACTCCGCCTGCTGGTCAGCAGCGTCCGGCCAATCCGCCAGCCATCACGCAGTTCCTACGTAGTGTCTTCTCGAACGGTCTCATCTAAAATCCGTCCGCCCTCTTCTTGTTGCAACAGAATCCGTAAAATGTGTGTTGGCGTGTCCGCCGCAAAGTTGCGATCCCCGCACGACGAGCACCCAGAGCTTGACGGCAGCAACTGAGTAAATCGTCTTATGAATCGTAGAGACGCGCTGCGCACCTGTGCGTATGCCGGACTGATGGGCATGACGAAATCCGCTTTTGCATCAAAGCGGTCGCCTCGCGTCGTGTTCCTTAACCCTGGAGAAGCCGCCGAACGCGGCACCGGGCAGCACTGGCAACTGGTCTCCAGATTCATGGCCATGGCAGCGAAGACCTTCGATATGCAACTGGAGGTTCTGTACGCGGAGCGTGACCATCTGCTCATGCAGCGCCAGGCCGAGGAAGTTGCGCGACGTACCGACGCGCCAGACTACGTGGTCATCGTCAACGAAAAGCTGGCCGCACAGGAGATGCTCAGGACGCTGGCAAGCTCGCCCGCGAAGGTGGTGCTCATGCACAACGACCTCACGCCCGTGCAGCGCCGCCAGGTCGGCAATGAACGGCAATCCATCCCGAATTGGATCGGTACGGTGACCGCGGACGCAAAGCACGGCGGCTACCGGCTGATGCAATATCTGTATCAACGACTGGGCCAAGCCGGGGCTCGGGTGATCGGCATCACAGGAGACCCCAAGACGCCTGTCTCGCTGGAGCGTGCCGCTGGGGTCGAGGCGTTCCTGTCCCACGCCCGCAATACGCGTATCTGTCAACTGGTCTTCAGCGACTGGAGCTATGCCGACAGCGAGAAAAAGGCACGCGTCCTGCTTGCTCGGTATCCGGACGCCAATGTGATCTGGGCCGCGAACGACTCAATGGCGCTCGGGGCGTTGAATGCAGTCAGGGCGCGCAACGCGCGCGTTCTGGTGGGCGGAATGGGCGCGTTAAGCGAGGCGCTGGCCAGTGTGGCCGACGGTGGCCTGGCGGCCATGGTGGCCGGCGACTATTTCATCGGTGCCTGGGCGATGGTCCTGCTCCACGACTACCATTGGGGCAAGGACTTTGCCAAGTCTGGCGGTGCCCGGCAGAAACTCGACTATCTGAGCGTTGTACACCGTGAGAACGCCGCTCGATACGCCGACGTCGTTTTCAGGCGCGGGGGGACGCTCGACTTCAGTCTGTACTCAAAATTCGTGCATCCGCATCCAGGTCCATACGACTTCAGTCTGGAACATCTCCTGAACACCAGGGCGAACGCCTCATGATGCATTTGTCCCCACGGTTCAGCCTGCACTCGCTCAGTCTGCACACCAAGCTGATGCTCGCGATCGTCATGCTTGTCGCGATGGTGGCCGGCAGCTCCGCGTATGTTCTGGTCCGACACGAGCAGGAACGTCGGCTCGTCGAACTGGAGGACCGCGCCACGCGGATCGCCGACCTGCTCAGCCGATCACTCGCCCTGCCATTGTGGAACATCGATCGTGACGCGATCGACAGCCAGCTCGCCGCGCTCGCGCCGAATCCCGAAGTCGCCCGGTTCACGGTAACGGCAGTGGGCTACGGGACGGTGTCCACCGTGATGGGCGCGCGCCATACGACCCCAGACGACAGCGTGGTGCGCGTCAGGGCGATTGAATACGATCCGCCTGGCAACGCGCCGACGGAGAGAATCGGTGAGATCACGGTCGTCCTCACGAAAGCCGTAGTCGAAGAGGCGATCAGCGTACGCCGTCGGGCCATTCTCGCCATGATGACGGCCGTCGTCGCCCTGCTCTACGTCGCGACCTTTCTCCTGCTAAAGCGGATGGTGCGCAGCCCGATCAATCGTCTCGAGGAAATGGTCGACAGGATCGCGGGCGGTGACCTTGATGCACGCTGCGCCGTGGAATCCGGTGATGAACTGGGGCGGCTCGCCATGCGCGTCAATGTCATGGCAGATCGCCTTCGTGAATCGACGCTGCGCTTGCGCGACAGTGAAAGAAAGTACCGTAGCATCTTTGAGAACGCGCTCGAGGGTATTTTCCTGCTCGATCAGAGCGGACGGCTGAACGAGGCCAATCCGGCGATGGCAAAACTGCTCGGATATGGCTCCGCGATCGACCTGATCACGACGGCGGCAAGCGACGCCGACAAACGGCCATTTTCGCCGACGCAGACTGCGACCCTGTTCGATTTCCTGCGCCTGATGGGCGAAGTTCCTGGGCTCGAACTGCAGTTAAGCCGCCGTGATGGCACGCCAATCTGGGTTCAGTTGAATGCACGTGGCGTAGCTGGCGGCGACGGTAGCCTGCGGTGTCTTGAAGGCCTGCTGACCGATGTGACCGTCCGCAAGCATGCCGTGGAAGACCTGCAGCGCCAGCGAGATCATCTTGAACTGGAAGTGAACGAGCGTAAACGGACCGAACTCGAATTGCTGGCATCGCGCGAGCGGTTACAGCAGCTATCCGCGCATCTGGAAGCGATTCGAGAGGAAGAAAGGAAGCACATCGCGATGGAGATTCACGACGAACTTGGTCAGCTGCTGACTGCGCTGAAGATGGACTTTTCGTTACTGAAGATGCAACTCTCGGGGGGGTCGGCTGCTATGCGCAAGGCCGACGAGATGCGCGACCTGGTCGAGAAAACCATCCAGATCGTGCGTAACGTGGCCAGTCACCTTCGTCCGGCAGCGCTGAACTTCGGCCTCGTATCCGCGTTGGAATGGCTCGCCGCGGATTTCAGTCGCCACGCCCAGATACCCTGCCACTTCCATGCCAAGGGGCCGGAGCCGAGCCTGGCGGACCCGCGCGCGACAGCGATGTTTCGTATCGCGCAGGAGTCTCTGACCAATATCACCCGTCATGCCAACGCATCGCGTGTGGATGTCACATTAGCCAACACCGAAGCGGGTATCGAGTTGATCGTCCGCGATAACGGACAAGGGTTCGACATCGTCGCCGCACGGGCCGGCCACTCGTACGGGCTCCAGGGTATGGCGGAACGCGCACGGTTGATCGGCGCACAATTGCATATCGAGAGTGAGCCGGGCTGTGGTTCTGTCGTGCGTCTTGTTGTTCAGGATGAGGATTAGGGCTTGAAGAAGGCCGTAGGGGTCATCAACCGGTCCCATGCAGGGACCACGATCAACAGGTCAAAATCCAGGCGGGTTTCTTCATTGGTCGTTCGGATGGATACCGTGTCCGTGTTCAAGGTATCTGCAGCCGATTCCTCCACATCACGCATTGGCGGCACCAGGTATCATGCACGAGCCTGAATACAAAGAATTCCTGACCGGTTTTTCAGGATATCCCGATAGCGGAAAGCAGGCGACGAACTCAGAATGCTGAATCCACAGAACAAGGACTAGTCTTGCTCGATTGGGCCGGCCGTGATTGATGGCGGGGAGCCGCGCGCCGAAGAGCGGGCCTCCGGTGACCGCCCCGGCCCATTCGTCCATCCAGAGGATTATCGGGGCCTGCCAGCTCGCGGGGTAGCACGGCAGGCCTCACTCTCTTTTCCCTCGCTCGTGATAGCGTAGGCGTGCACTGCTTTAGCACAGCATGCCCTGCCGCCCGCCTCACCCTTAAGCCACGGCGGCCAACATGGAGGCCGGCGCCGCGGCCGATGGCGGATAGACATGCCATGCGCCGTCACCGTGCCGAAAGAAGATCAGGGACATCATGCCGTTGTCCCGCAACGACGCGACACAGACAAAGGGTGTCCGATCGACGACAGTACGGCCGAAGCGGGTGACCCGCACCGGGTAGATCGCTGTCGGCGCGAACCATTTCTCGACCTGCCGGTGCAAGGATCTCTCGCAGTTCCGCATTCTCCCCCCTCCCTCTTATGAATCACCCTATCTGCCAGCAGTGGCCGGTGGGTGGCCGTCGTCCGGCGAAAAATCAGCTTCCTGGGCTCATCGTAGGCTTGTGCCGTCGCCTTTTCACTCAGTACCGACCGCAAAGGAGACTAGGAAAGCGGCGAATTTTATGTAGGGATATCCTGACAACAACAGCGATCGTGGCCGCACCGATGCCTGGCCCGCAGGGGGCGCGACGACTCCGAAGCCACCCGCTCATCCCTGGACCAACCCCTGCTTGATGGCGTAGCGAACCAGTTCCGCGTTGTTGTCGAGCCCCAGTTTCTGCATCAGGCGCATCTTGTGCGTGCTGATGGTCTTGGCGCTGAGGGAGAACGCTTCGGCGATTTCGTTCACGCTCTGCCCAGCCGCCAGGCGCTGCAGCACCTGGAACTCGCGGTCCGACAGCAATTCGTGTGGGGGGGCATCGTCGATACTGGGCTTGAACACCACAGCGTCCACCAGGCTGGGATCGATAAACTTGCCGCCCCGCGCGAGCTTGCGGATCGCAGCCAGGAGAATCTCCGGGTCACTATCCTTGGTGACGTAGCCAGTCGCGCCCGCCCGCAACGCACGTGAGACAACCTGGCCCTCGTTATGCATGCTGAGGACCAGGATCGGCAAGGCCGGCCATTCCGAGCGCACCCGCCGGATCAGGTCGATGCCGCTGATGCCGGGCATGTTCATGTCCAGCAGCAGCAGATCGACGGCGGTGCCGCGCAGCCCCTCCAGCATTGCCGAACCATCGGCGGCCTCGGCAACCATCACGATGTCGCTTGTTGTTGCCACGATCTGCTTCAAGCCGCTGCGCATGATTGCATGGTCGTCGGCAATCAGGATATTGATCATATCTTTGGTCTCTAGCCGCCTTGTCTTTCCAGTGGAATGTGAAAATATGGCTGACCACTCACATCCCCTCCCTCCACAATCTCTCCATCCGGCCCTGACCGGAAGGTGGCTATGGCGGTGCCATGGACACGAATCGAGCATAGCATCGTCCGCTGGCCCGGCAAGCCCATCAGGCTGTCATCATCATGCATCGCGGCGTATCCCTACCTGATATTCAGCAAATCCTTACCGCCGCCTGCATCGACTGCTCTACTCGCGCGATGAACAGGTTCCTCCCTACCCCGCGGGCCCAGCGTCGGGCACGTGGCCCCGCTCCAGCCGCTGGCCTAAAGTTACCCGCTCGGCTGCCGTAGTTTGCACTGTGGTGCCAAGGACCGGCCGATGCCGTGGCCTCGTGCACCGGGATCTAGCTGTACGCAGACTGACTCAACCAGGCATCTTCACTCTCATCGGTATGACCGCATCCTCGCTCCGCACCCGCATCGTCCTGATCACGTCAGCCACTGTTGTCGGCGCCCTCGCACTCTCGGGTGCTGCCACCTATGGCATCGTCCGCGCCAATATGACGGCCACAATGGAGAGCGACCTTAGCGCCGTCGCCAGTGGTAACACGCTGGCGATCGAACAATGGGTCACCGCCAAGGCTTTGGCCGTCAAGACTGCAGCGGAGGTCGTGGAGAAAGGCGACCCCACCGGCTTGGTCAAGTTCATGGGCACCGCCAGCGGCTTTCCTGTGACCACCATCGGGTGGACCGACAAGTCCTACTACTCCAGCAGCACCACCACGCCGAAGGACTACGATCCCACCACGCGCCCCTGGTACAAGGGCGCGCTGGCCGCGGGCAAGCTGACCGTGACCAAGCCTTATGGAGATGTCTCGACCCGCGTGCCGTACGTCTCCTTTGCGGCACCACTAATCCGTGACGGTGCGACAATCGGCGCCGTCAGCGGCGCAGTGCCACTGGAAGGCGTGCGAGAAGTCGTGAAGGCGATACATCCGACGGCTTCGAGCCTGGCCTTCGTCGTGGCCAGCGACGGCCAGGTAATCGCCCACCCCGATGCGAATCAGATGCTCAAGCCGGTCAGCGAAGTGACAGCCGCACTGACACCTGCGATGCTCGAGAAGCTGGTTCGGGCTAACGCGCCGCTAGAAGTGGAAATCCAGGGCCTGCCGAAGCTGCTAAAGGCCCAGGCTGTCGCTGGCACCGACTGGTATCTGGTGATCGCGCTCGATAAGGCTGAGGCCACCGTAGGCCTGCGCGGCGTCGTCAGCGCCATGGGCATAGCCTTGGTCCTGCTTACCCTGGCTGCGCTCGGCATTGCCACCTTCTTCACCGCGAAGGCCTTTCGCAGGCTCTCCCGGGTACGTGACGCGATGGACACCATCGGGACTGGCGGGGGCGACTTGACCCGCCGGCTGGACGTAGTGGGCAATGATGAGGTGGCACAGATATCCGCGTCGTTCAACGCCTTCGTGGAGAAGATCGGCGCCGTGTTGATCGACGTGCGTGCCAGCGTGCAGGGCATGACCTCGGCCACTGGCGAGATCGAGGCAGGCAATCGCGACCTATCGCACCGCACAGAGGCCTCAGCCAGCAATTTGCAGGAGACCTCGGCGGCCTTGACCCAACTGGCATCGAGTGTGAAGCAGACTGCGGAAGCGGCCGAGCAGGCAACGCAGCTGGCAACCGATGCCAGCGCCACTGCAGCGCGCGGCGGCGAAGTTGTCTCTGGCGCCGTGCGCATCATGGACGAGATCGCCCGATCGTCGGGGCGCATCACGGAAATCATCGGCGTGATCGACAGCATCGCCTTCCAGACCAATATCCTCGCGCTTAACGCGGCAGTCGAGGCGGCGCGCGCCGGGGAACAAGGCCGCGGCTTTGCCGTGGTGGCTGGCGAGGTGCGGACCCTGGCCCAGCGCAGTGCCACTGCCGCCCAGGAAATCAAGGGTCTCATCGAAAGCTCCGTAGCCAGCGTAAGCAGCGGCACCGAGCGGGTCCAGGCAGCAGGCTCGACCATGACCGAGATCGTCAAGGACATCGAGCACGTCCGGCGCATCATTACTGAGATACATGGTGCGGTGAGCGAGCAGAACACAGGCATTGGACAGCTCGACCAGAGCGTGTCGGAAATGGATCAAGCCACGCAACAGAACGCTGCGCTGGTTGAGGAGTCTGCGGCAGCCTCTTCGATGCTGAGTGATCAGGCGCAGGAGCTCGCGCGAACAGTGGCACGATTTCAATTGCGCGAGGCATAACACGATTCTCTGACTGCTGCTCCCCGGACAACGGCACAGACATGAACGTGCTGACGCGCCACGCGGACATCGGCATGTACATTGCCAAGCGGTCGAATGCCGGCTAAGCGCTTTACGACGAACGGCACGGGCACAACAGCGCGGCTGGAGTTCTGGTTGCGCGGTTGGCAGGACCTGGGTGCCCTGCCCGCAACCACGCCGGTGGATTCCCACGAGCCGATCCTGCCGGCCATCGCATCGCGCTAACGAGCCATCAAGCCTTTGCTTTCCGGCACCTGCTCTTCGATCCGGAATGTGCGTGCCATGCGCAAGGCCCGGAGTGCCGGGCCCTTGCCGCCGCGATTGAGAAATACGGTATCTGTTTCGCGCGCATCGACAATGGCGCTCTTCCAGTTGTCATGCACGGGCGACTGAGAAGAAGTTCTGCCGCCACTGACATGAAACCTCATCCCCTCATTAGAGGGGTAATCCTATAAATAATTCATTGAAATGATAAGATGGGCGGCCTCAAATCTGAAGTGCAACACCTTGCTTCGGGTAAGGTGTTCAGATGCAAAGCAGAACTTCGTACCAACAACTTCAGCCTGAGGAG
>NZ_BAAILO010000274.1:0-298 GCF_054589115.1 Cupriavidus sp. 8B
ATGTTCCAATTCCAGCGGCATATCGCGGGCATCGCAGTACGCGCACTGCCGGCCCCATTTCTCTAGTAGGTATTCGCGGACCTCATAGCCGGCCAGCTCGCCCTGCTGATACTCGACGCCGGAGATCTCGGCGTTCTGCATCGCCTGCATGTCGAAGCGGGCGAGTTCGGTGCTGATGGCGGTGATCGGGGCGAGTGCGCGCAAGCGGCGGACCCAGGCCATCGTGGTCTGCACACGGTGTTGTAGGCTCGGCGCTAGCCAGCCTGCCGGCTTACGGCGGTTGTCGAATCGGGCAGCG
>NZ_BAAILO010000275.1:0-27291 GCF_054589115.1 Cupriavidus sp. 8B
ACGTCCTGCCGGGCGCCTACATCACTTCCAGCGCCCCTTCAGGTGGGGGAGTTTGAGGTGACCACAGGTGGGGGAGTTTGACCGACCATCGGGGCCCAAGCACGTCATGGACCTGCTGCTCGACGCGATCTGCGTCGTCGACCGCCAGGGCCGTTTTCTGTCCGTCACGGGCGCTTGCGAAAGCATCTTTGGCTACCAGCCGGAGGAGATGCTGGGCACGCCGATGATTGACTTCGTCCATCCCGAGGATCGGGCGAGAACGCTGCAGGCCGTCGAGCGGATCGAGGCTGGCTATCTGCAGCGTCATTTTGAGAATCGTTATGTACGCAAGGACGGCAGTATCGCGCACATCATGTGGTCGGCACGCTTGTCCGAGTGCAAGAACCAGCGGGTGGCGGTGGCCCGCGATATTTCTGAGCAGGCCCTCGCGCTGGCAGAGGAGCGGTTGCTGTCCGATGGCTCGTCAGTGGAAGCACATTGGCGGCTGTCGGCCAAGCCTCCTACGCTGACCCCGCCGGGGTTCCCGCCCATTCCACTGTCTGCGCAGGATTTCACGGTCCTGTATGCCCTCGCCAGTGGCGATGAATGCGTGACGCGCAAGGCCATCGTGCGGGCGCTTGGAGAGGATTACCTCCATTACGACCAACGCCGACTGGATACCCAGATGCGCCGCCTGCGCCGCAAGGTCGAGCAGGTGGGCGGCCTACAGTTGCCCGTGTCGACGGTGCGGGGCGAGGGCTACCGGGTTTACCAGAAGATCGTGATCGACGGCTAGTGCCGGGGTCTGACACCAAGGCCGCATGGTGCGAGCCGCCAGTTTGCTCAGATTTGCTCAGACAAGGCGGGGGCCGGCGCTCTTATTCTTTTGGCTTTGAACATTAGCCAGATGGCGATCGTCAGCTTGCCTCGCGCGCGATCCATGAGGATTTGAATCGGATGCAGCAACCTCGACTCTCCGCACTTAGTCGTGCGGAGTTGGACCTTGCCTTTACGTCGTTTGCGGGGATGGATGGCGGCAACCCGGCCGCCGCCATCTGGGTGTGCGACGTCGCCCCACTGTCTAGCTGCGTACCGCTATCGGTAGCGTTGCGGGGGCAGCCGATACCCGGGGCCTGGGATAGGGAGTTCCGTTCGCGCCATGCACACCTATTGCCGCGCTGGCAGACGCATTACCGCATCGCACGGATGTTGGCTGCAGCGCGGTCAGCCGCCCTGCCCCCGGGGCGCATTCCGATCAATGCACAGGAGTACTTTGACCGCTATCTCTATGTGCCGAATGGATGGGAATTCAAGCTGAATCTCTTCCCACTGCCTGAGAGAACAGATCACACTTTGCCCTGGAGCAAGGTATTCCGCGAGCTGCAGGTGTTGGGTGTCAAGTCAGAGTATTTACGTCTGTGTCGCCTCGGCGGGCGCTTCCGCTTCATCTCGTCGCTGCGCCGCCAGCACCGGCCCCGCGTGGTACTGTGTCTCGGCGGTGAACGCCACGCGCGCGACTATCTGCGTGCGTTCGGCTTCGAGGACGTGGAGGGAGCCGATGTGCTCCTGCAGCCGGCCGATTCGGTGCGGCGCTTGCAGGTCTTCGAGCATGATCAGACCGCGCTGGTACTGAGTCCCCGCCTTGGCGGCGCGCAAGGGCTGAGTTCCGACGTGCTGCTCGACGCGCTAGGCACCTTCTTGGCGAAGTGGCTTCTCCCGACGGATTTTCCGCCCTGCTTGGGCGTAGCCGAGGAGCCTTCCGTTGCGCAGCCCGCTGGTAAGGCGCAACTTCACTAAAGGTGTGTCGGGAGAGAGCTGATGTATCCGTCATCGTCGGCCATAAGCTGCGTGCCAAGACGGTAGTCAGGACATATGCAGTCGGGTAGCCAGCAATTATGGAGAGGCCTGCGCCGGCAACGAGCACCCATTGTGAGCTCTGAGTACCGGTGCGTTCGCCCTCTAGCGGGTGCTTCGTAACTGTGGACGCGGACGCCGAGGGAATTCTGGCATCCCGTGTTCGAACGTGCTCCCTGAGAAACGTGTCCGTCCATAAGCTCACAAAGGCGTTGGAGACCGGTCGACTTCGAATCTATAAGATGAACGGGAGCATCTCGGACCCGAAGTCGCTATGCCTCACGACAGCCGATCTTCGAGCTATTGAAAGCAGACCGGTCTTCCAGACCCTCCGCGCGCTAATGACTTCGAGTCGAGTTGCCGTGGTCGGCCACTCATTGCGAGACGGCAACATGGCCGAGTTGATGGAAGATCGCAATCGGAACGATGGAAGCGTCTATGTATCGCCGGCCCTTGTCGATGTAGACGACATAACACTCGCACGGTTCAATCTACTCGGAGTTCGCAAGGATGCAGACGAGTTCCTCGAATCATTCGACCCCGCTCGCAACTGACATCCCATTGTGGGCGCGTGATCGCCTCACGCGGCAACGATGGCCATGTGTGGTTCGATGCTAAATAGCCTTACACATGCGGATGGCCACGCCCCCCTGCCTCGCGAAGATAGGGGGCAAACTTTGCGGCTACTCCTCAGCAATCAGGAATCGACTCGGATTCTTGCCCAGCCAAGTCGGCGCCCTACCCCGGCCCGACCATGTCTTGCCTGACTTCGGGTCGCGATACTTCGGAGGCAACGGCTCCTTGGCTGCCCTCGCTGCTCCGCTCCCAGCAGGTCGGCCCCGGCGGCGTTTGCCCTGAATATCCTCCACGGACAGACCGTATTGCTCCATCAGTGTGCGGATCTGCTCAATGACGCCGGACACTTCGGTTGCTCGCACTTCGACAAGCTGCGCTTCAAGTGCTTCCTTCTGAGCCAACAGCTGCTTGTAGGTCGCCATGCGGTGTTCTCCTTTTTGATTGGCCGACGAGAATGGCATGCCCTAGCTTACCAGCATCGGGCCCATCTTCAAAAGCAGCACATAACGCTCAAGAGTTCCTTCACAAGGAAGTCGCAGAACTCCCAGCGTAGAATGCTGCAGCCTCCATAGTCCTGTAGCCACCCGTCGGGCCGGCTCAACCCACGAAGAAAGGCAGGATAAAGTGACAATCAAACAGATTACAAAGCTCCAGGGTTACCGAATTTTCAGAAATTTCAAGTGGGACGGACTCCCTGACTTCGGACGCTACAACCTAATCTACGGCTGGAATGGCGCGGGTAAGACATCCCTGTCTACCCTATTTCGCTTCCTGCAGCGACGGGAAGCGCCTGATGCAAACGCGGTGGAGTTGCTGTTGGAGGGTGGAGTACTGAAGGGTACTGACTTTGACTCAGCGACAGCCCCTCCAATCCGAGTTTTCAACCGAGATTTTGTCGATCGAAATGTCTTCGAAGTGCCTGGCCACGAGCTGCCTCCCGTCTTCTATCTGGGAGAAGACAGTTCTAACAAGCAAAAGCAGATCGCGGAGCTATTGCAACTTCGGGACGACCTCCAAAAGCAGATTACGTCGACTGAGAAAGGGCTAGAGGTAGCCACAACGGAGTTCAATACCTTCTGTACTAGCCAAGCGCGGAGTATCCGCAATCTGCTTCTCGGCGATGCTCGCTATAACAACTACGAAGCGCCCAAGTTTAAGGAGCTAATGCGCCGGCTAGCGATTGCCGCTGTTGCAACAGCACCGCTGGAAGAAGCGGAGCGCAAACGGCTGGAGGAAGCAATTCAGGGCAAGGCGATGCCCAAGCTGCCCCAGCCGACATCGGAGAACATCCAACTCCACGAGCTCACGATCGCCGTCAGTGCGGAACTTCAGGTCACGGTTGTATCGAGTTCCATCGAAAAGCTCGTCCACTCGCCAGCCCTCGCCGACTGGGTCGAGAAGGGCATGCATCTACATGACGAGACGGAAACGCTCTGCCAATTCTGTGACCAGCCGCTGTCGGTCCTTCGGCTAGAAGCGCTTGCAGCGCACTTCAACGACAATTTCAAGGCCCATCAGGAACGACTGCAGAAGCTTCTCGACACGGTTGGTTCACTGCGTAGCGAGTCGCTAGCAAAGACAATCCCTGAAAGATCCGCACTCTACCCCCATCTCCATTCCGAGTTCGACGCTGCCATGGGGCAATTGAAGAGCCAGACCTTGTACGTTGAGACGTACTTGAAGGGCCTTCAACGAGCCCTCGAAGAAAAGCTGAAGGAACCCTTCCGGTCACTGGAGCTTACGCACTACATTCCGCGGATTGACTTCCAGACTGACTCCGGGTTCGCCAAATTCTTCGAATTCATCTTCAACGGTGTCTCGGCAATCGGTGCATTTTCAGGATTCTCAGCTGTTCAACGGTTGCTAAAGCTGGTCCAGGCGCACAATGCCTACACCGACAATTTCGATGCCGCCGCCGCATCGGCTCGGGACGCCTTAGAACTCGATGAAGGCGTGAAGGCCCTGAAGGAGTGGCGCTCGCGTTCGGAAGCCGTCGCCAACTCGACCTCCGCACTGGAGGAGGCGCGTGAAAAGCTTGGACCAATT
The DNA here is from genome assembly GCF_054589115.1 of Cupriavidus sp. 8B. Classification (NCBI taxonomy): domain Bacteria; kingdom Pseudomonadati; phylum Pseudomonadota; class Betaproteobacteria; order Burkholderiales; family Burkholderiaceae; genus Cupriavidus; species Cupriavidus sp. 8B. The sequence goes on from NZ_BAAILO010000275.1 coordinate 4,456, forward strand.
GCTGGCCAGGTCGAGGGGCTGCAGCGCGATATTCGACAGCATCTCAAGCCCGCCGAGGAGCTCAATCGTGAGATGGCAGCCTACCTGGGTAGAGACGAACTTCACTTTGAGGCGAAGGACACGGGCTACACCATCATGCGTGGCCCTCAGCCTGCGATGCATCTCAGCGATGGAGAACGCACTGCTATTGCCTTCATGTACTTTCTGAAGACATTGAGCGATGCGGCATTCGACCTGCAAAACGGCATAGTGGTCATCGACGACCCGGTGTCGAGCCTAGATGCGAATTCCCTGTACTGCGCCTTCGGGTACATGAAGACGCGTACCAAGGACGCCAAACAACTCTTCATCCTGACTCACAATTTCGGCTTCTTCAGGCAAGTGAAGAATTGGTTCAACTACGCAGGCAATCTGCGCAGCAATCCTTACGACCCGTCCAAATCCAAGACGACGCACTTCTACATGCTTGCGCCAACGGTTGAAGACGGGCAGCGGAGCGCGACCCTTCGGACGCTGGATCCTCTGTTGCACGAGTATGAGTCGGAGTACCACTATCTCTTCCGATGCATCAATGATGGCGCCAAAGCTGCCGCACCGAAGAGCCTCGCAGAAGTGTACGGGCTACCTAATATTGCGCGACGGCTCTTGGAATCGTTCCTGTCCTTCCGAGTGCCTGGCCGTGCCGGAAATCTGGCGCACCAACTCGAGGCGCTTGACGGCGACGCTGCAGCAAAGGCGCGGATTGTAAGGTTTCTCCATACTCACTCGCACATGGAGCAAGTTGAGCCCGACCATGACCTTTCGGTACTATCCGAGGCACCGGCAGTCCTCGCTGACTTGCTCGGTCTCATTCAGACGAACGACAAAAATCACTACGACGCGATGATGAGGATCATCTAGCGTTGAGCCGTGGCCGCTTCCTTTCGCGAGACGACGAAAGCCAAAGCTGAAAGCGACGGCGTGGAGTCACCAGCGCAGCCACTTCTGACCATCCTCGGCGCTTCGCCAGCCAGTACCTTAAGGGCGACGATCAGGTGGCAAGTCGATTCTAGAGGCAGCGACACGGCGCTTGTAAGCCACTCGCACCATGCCGCCGGTAACCGACTTGCCTACCCGTTCCGCCTCTTGTTAAAAGCCGCGAGCGACACGACACCTGCCGAACCACCGTTTTCCCTTGGAGCAGGGCTTCTCGTGACGTTCGTAGAGCGCAATGTTGCCAATTCAACCACTTCACCAGGCGCATCAAAGTAGTTGGCTCGCAGTCCGCAAAGCCTCTCCACGTCGAGTGAAGAAAATCCGAGGTGGCGCGGGATGCCCTCTGCAGGGAGAATGCGCTCGCTTATCAGAAGCTCCACGGTACGTCGCAGCAACCGTGGCGCTTCGACTGCCCACTTATCATCACCTGGTTCCGCCTTGGCCCCCCAACGAGCTGAACGGCGCTTAAACAGCGACAGCTTCTCCTCGTCGCTAAGCAATCCAAGTGCATGTAGCCGCATCATCATCGCCGCCACCGAAACACCCCAACGCTGCTTAAGAATAAGCAAGTTGTCCAGGTTTCGTGGCACACGGACCTCGCGTGCAAACGTTTCGGCTGGAAGCAACAACGCACCAGCAAATCGGTGCGCCTGGCTCTCCATTTGGTTGTACCGATCCCGGTCATCTGCCCTAGTCATATGCTTGTGCAAAATCAGATGCCCTATTTCGTGTGCCAAATCGAATCGGCCACGAAATGCGTTCCCCTTGTCCGCTGAAAGCAGCACGACCGGTCGCTCGAGATGGGGGCTCCAGCTAGACAGCCCTTCGATTGCGGAAATCTCAGTCTCTTCCCGAGCAACAATGATTCCGGCGCCCTCCGCAGCCAGCGCAAGGTTCTGGATGGGCCCGCGACCAAGTTGCCAGAGATTGCGACACTCTTCCGCCGCCGCTTCAATATCAGCATTGCCGATTTGCTCTGGGTCCCGGAATTCGCGTTCAGGCAACTTGAGTTCCGGATAGTCCACGTAGTCGCCCAGAAGAACAGCAATCTCCTGAAGCCACTCAGTTCGAGCGTGGAGCTTGGCGCGGCCAGCCTTCAGCGCTGACGCGTTGCTCCGGTAGAGCGGCGCTGACACTGGCTTCAACGCTGCGCGGGTAAGCCATTCTGGCTGAACGTTAAGGACTAATGCCAAGCGCTCAAACGTATTGACTTCCGGCGCTTGGTCCCCCTTGCACCATTTAGTAACGGTTGACGCCGCCACCCCAACAAGAGTCGCCAACTGGCCTTTGGTCAGACCGCGGGCGGCAAGTGCTTGTTCAAGGCGAACGGGTTGTAGGTCTTTAATTCCTGTGGTCATTGCCGGTTTGAATCTTGGGCTGCGGCTTCAGTCGTGGCTTCACGTTGTCAGCTTGGACAACAGTTTCAGGACGGTCGTACACGTCGAGCAGTTCAGCAACCGACTTCTTGTAGAGCCACGACTTCATATCCGGAGCAGGGAGGGCGATCATGACTTGGGTCAACTGAGCTACGCCGTTGGCGTCCTGACCGTCCATCACCCCGAGGACGAAAATGGTGCCACCAACGGGCGGAGGCATGTCCTCATCGAGAAGACTGCGTTGGACGTAATGATGCTGGATGCTGCGATTGAACTCCGCCAAACGCTCACGCATTGCACTACGCCGCAGGCTCACCCACTTGTGTCCCGGGACATTCAATCGCGCGATGTGAAAGATACCCACGCGACCGACGACAATCTGCGTGCCCCGGAGCGGCGTCGGCTCTGCACCGTGAGCTTGCAGGGCTTCATGGAATGCTTCGTTAATGTGGAAATGCTTCCCAGAGCCAGCTGCCGACGGGCGGTGCCCCGCAGCAAATTCCGAGGCGCTCATGCGGCCCCGCTCATCGCCGCTGCGATACGCATCTTCGAGCGCCATCACGAGATCACGCGGAATCTGTTCCACGATTAATTTTTCCAGCTTTTCCCGGCTCAACTCAGACACACCGATCATTCCGACAATCCTATGCCGTTTCCAATGAGCGGAATATTACCAAAAAAACTTTCGTGTGACGGGTGTTTTTCATTTACAACGCCTCGCATAGCACTATCGGCAGTTCGAAATCTTGCTAACGAGCAGCAAACGCCACATTGTGTGACGAGTTGCGCGAGGGTGTGCTTCATGCGGCATAATCACCCTTCGAGTGCATCCACCGCCTGCCTGGTTTCATCCGCTGCCGCAGTGACCAAGTTCCCCTACAACTTGTCATACAGCTGCTTGCATTCCGGTATTTCCAGCACGATGAATCGAGAGTCCCATTGATAGCCACTGGGAGGGCTCAGGGCCCACCGGGGGAGACGCTCGCTCTGCGAGCCATGCATCGACGTCGACCACGCACCAGCACATTGAAAAGCGCGGGCCCAGATGAGCGGTCGGCGGCAAAGTGCGCGGCTGGCTCCGGGAGCGGAAGAGGATTGTGGAGGGAGTGACCTTGAGGATGACGGCAGGGTCGTGGGCGTCGAGGTAGGTGATGGGTGGCAGCTGCATACCGTGTATAGGGATAGCAGGTATCTCAACGCACTCCGGCCGGGTGAATAAGACGGAACCAGGTCCGAGGTATCAAGAGGTTTCATTCGTTTTGAGAAGTTTCAAAACCAGTGATACCGCGCGACACCGCAACCAGACTGGCACGCAATGGAGGGAACCCTCTTACCAAGAGGATGCTAGTAGGCCCTTGAGGCGAGACCAGTCGTGAGCATGACCTTGGCAACCTCGCGCTCGGCTTGTTCATCAGCGGGGCCCCTCAAGGCGCTGACTACCAGCCTGTGGCGGTTGTCACTCAAAGTACGGCCCATGTAGCGCAGCTCTTTACCGGTCTTGCCTTTGCGAAAGAGCACACGAATCTATTCAAGCGAGCTTGCCATCCTGCGCAACGGCTTCGGTAGAAGCGAAAGCGGATACGACTTCGGCTCCGGTTTGCATGTGGCAACACCGTCGGCATAGCACAGCAAGGAGCGTAGCATTCGTCGGTCGCAGCACATCTTCGCACTCAATCAGCATGTCCACCTGGTACACAGCGAGGTGCCATGCGGTCATGTCGACCGGCGCCCCGCAACGGGCACAAGTCTCAATGGGACCCGACCCGGGATATCGCACCGGAATGTCGTATTTGGCGAGCACCGAACGAAGCGCTGTGGCGCGACAATCGTAAGAGCAGAACTCCTCGATCCAGAGGTAGTCACCGACATCCGCTACCGGATAGGTGTCCGCAGGGAAGCTGAGCTTCTCGAAACATGCTGAAAGCTCGTACATTACCGCATCGCACCACGTTCCGCATTCCATGCAGGGACCCATTTCGCCTCCTGTCTGCAAAGGTGCCGTCAACATCCGACGCGGACCGCTACCTTACCGCCTGCTGCCCCGCTCATTTGTAGCGCCCGCGCGCTGACAACGATCCGCCGCGTCCACGCAAGCCTATTCGGCGCGTCGGCGCAAGCCTCAGACTAGGAGAACGTACCGCAGCGCAGCACAGTCATGTGGCCATGGATCGGGCGGTTGCTCGTGGGCGTGTGCCTGCCGTCAAGGCGCGGCACTCATTCTCCGCTAACCAGGAGACGACGTCCGTGTGACGCCAGCGGAGTGGGAATTTGGAACCGAGATGCACAGGTGGCGGCAGGGTATGCGGACTGCTTTTGAAGCGGCGGAGGATTGTGGCTGTGCTGACCCGCAGAAGAGCGGCGAGGTCGCAGGCGTCAGGATACGCGGTCCCGGCGGTACCAGCGCTAGTCAAACCACCTCCCAGTTAGCTGGCGTCATCGCAGACTTCAGCGTCCACTCTACGCGACTGGGCCAGGATGGCGTCTTATCCGAGAGCAACGGCACTGCGACAACGCCTGGGAAGCCATCTCGCCGGGTGTCAGTGTCCCCCTGTAACCTCTTGGCTAGAGCCACAGTGTTCTGCCAGAGGCTTGGTGACTGGCTCTCTCCAATCCGCGGCCCGAGCGTCCAAGCCGTCTGTCGATGGAAGAAGAAAGATGGCTGCGCCCATGTCTTGCGGAAGCGCAATGAAAAGCGAGCACCGCAAAATGCAGTGCTCGCGCGAGTTTTCGGTCTACCTCGTGACCTGCTCAGGCCGGGTCGATTCCAAGCAGTGGTTGGTCGTCCGACTCGCTGCCTTGGAACCAATCTGGTTTATAACCGTAGACGAGTCCACTTCCGTTCGGATAGGCAAAGCACTCACGCAGACGCCGGTACAGCCAATAGAATTCTTCGTGGCCGTGTGCTTTGGCAACCTGCTCCCATTCGTCGAAATCGCGGACGAGCTTCGCGCAAACGGCCGGCCCGAATGTCACGCCTCTGAGTCCATAGCGAACCAGCTCCCAAAATGGACCTCGCCCGCCTGTGTCGGGATACTTCTCTTTGTCCTCCAGGGCGCCGGCGACTTGCGCAATCCACTCATCTAGGGAACATTGCTTGATGAACTTCGCATTCTTCGCAATGATGATTGTGAGGATTCTGCACCAGTCGAAGAAAATAAGATTGTGGTATTTCCCTTCGACGCTGCAGTCATGTTCCTTTCCTTCTTCGTGTTCGTACACGGCACCGATTTCCAACCCTTCGGCCAGTTCAGGGTACGAACGCGGTGCCACGGCCAAAACCACGTTCTTCAGTGGTTCATTGGTGACTGCACACAGGTCAAACTGCTTAGGATGTCGATGTGCTTCGCGCTTCTTGACATCGGTCAACGCGACAAAAAAGCTAGTTACCATGAGTAGTTACTCCAAATGCGTCAATTCAAAAACGAAACAGCGTGTCTCTGTCACGAGCTATAAAGCTGACAGTAGGACCTCACTATCCCATTCGTAGTCGCGTTCGCGAAACACGAGCGCAGCCACCAATACGTCAAGTAGAACGCGTCGTCGTTGAAGATGTTGTCGCCGATAAGCATCGGCGGCCAGTCCACCCTTTCCATAACCTTCGATGCCCGGTCATTCCAAGCATCGAAGTCGGCGACAATCTTCCTGGCTGCGCTAGGTCCGAACGTCTCCACCGAGTAGTCGTAGTGAAGCAACTCGATGAAGGGACCGTCAGCGGGATATGCGTCCGAATTTTCTCGGTCGAAGCCGACCAGCTTCGCCAAGACGCCGTGCCAGTCCCACTTGAGTTCCATCGAGTATTCGTGCCGGAACTCGTACGTGTAGATGGATGAACCCTTCAATCCATCCGACCCGTGCAGGCGAGGTGCCGCGTCGATATACGTCGCGTTCGCCAGCCTGTGCCCGGTCTTCGGGTCTATCCACCAGCCAAGCTCGCTGACGCCCTCTTCCAGGAGCTTCAGACCCTTGCACAGCTCATAAACGTACATTTCTGTTGTTTCCTACATTGCAGGTTGCAAGCGGGCCGATCGGCACACCTGCGCAGCATCGAACTAGCTGCAAGAACGTATATCTCCAAAACAGGGGGATGATTTGGGCGGAAGGATGAGTTCTGAGGTTTTCAACGGGTGCGAGCAGGAGTCGGAGCCGAAAAGAGGAAGGCAGAGCAGGCTGTTTCCGAAATGCTCGCGGAGACAAGAATTTGTGCGTTAATCGCACAGGGCTAACGCGTCATCGAGATGGGAACTACAGCCTGGCGAGGAGGCGCCTTCAGCCAACCACGAGGCGACGTCGGCCCGGCGCCAGCGAAGCGGAAAGTTCGGGCCGAGATGCGCAGGCGCCGGCAAAGTGTGCGGCTGTCTTTTGGCGCGCCGGAGAATGGTGGCGGGACTGACCTTGAGGATGGCCGCCAGGTCGTGGGCGTCGAGATACGCGGTCGATAGTGGGTGCATGCCAAGTATAGGCTCGACCGTAGCTGGAACTGCCCCCGGTGCGATGCAGTCGGAAGCCGGCGGCGACCGGGGACGGACCTCGGGGAGCGGCGAAGTGTCCCCTCGAACTGAGGCAAGACACCTTGATGCACGCGAGTCTGGCGATTGGGCAACCAGGGCGGACGCGCTGGCTGTGCGGACCGCTGCGCGTCTCGGACACGCAGCAAAAACGAGGACTGTACGGTCTGCAGCTAGGAAGCACGAATGTTGCGTGTCACTGGGCCGTCATGATTCGCGTGCGCGAAGGCTCAGCGGAACCACCTTGGAAACGCGGTCAACGTGGAACTCTCGCGCACGCACGCCCCTGCATTGACCGCTCTCCACACGAGAGAAATTGCGATAGCCAACCTGGGCCTGTCCAGCAGAACTCTTTGCGATGAATGGAGGGCAGCGCAGGCCTACGGCCCTCCCCCACTAAGGGCTTTGATTTTTGCGTGGCTTCGACTTGCGGGCAATCTTTTTCTGTGCCGCAAGGGTCGCTGCCATGGCGGCCTCGAAGGTGGCGAGTTGGACTTCGACCCTTTCCATGAACTCGCTTCCTGTCGTGCCGAGTGCCAGGCACCATTTTCGGAATTCGAGCACGTCAAGCCGACGCCCTCCCCGTTCGCACTTGCTAACAAACGTCTGCTCGACTCCAAGTCTTGAGGCGAGCTCAACCTGCGTTATCTCTCTCAGCTCTCTTTCGATACGAAGTGCTTTGAGCAGAATGGCGTACTCCTCCTCAGGGATTGAAGTTTTCATTGCCGGCGCGGCGAGTGACGGATACGCTAGCTTGCAGCCAAAAGTCGAATAGTGTTAAATTCGCATAGTACAAAATCGCATATTTCAAAACAGCGAGACCGCACTTCCGGACTGCTCGTGGCATTCGGCGAGGTGAACGATGCGGCTCACAACGGTCTGTAGGGACCTCGGGATTCCTCAATGAAACACCTAGGCAAGGGATTGACTGCATTGCTAGGCGATAAGCCAAACAAGCCTTCTTCCATCAATCCAGCCACGGCCGGCAGAGGCATCGACGAGATGAACGAGCTCGAGCTGATGTATCAGATTTGCATCGGAGACGGGCTCGAACTGACGGGCGACCCAACGCAGGCGTTCGCTGCCTATGACCCCGCCGCGCAGAAGTTGCGCGTCTACTCAATGAACGATGCCTATGTCCACATGGTCACTTTTGACTCCGCGAGCAAGATGGCTGTGCTCGAATCCGCTCAGGGGCAAGGCGCTAGCTTCATGGCCAGCGGCAATGATGTACTTTGTGTTCTGAAAGGCATCACCGCCAAAGGAAGGACTTATGCCGAAGCAGCACTCAGGGCAATAGCCAAACACCAGCTGACCATCAAACCGGAATAGCGCGCCCATCATGCCGATACGAGCCAGGTTATCAGCACGGCACAAGCGGCAAGAGTTTGCCGCTTGTATGCCGAAGCCACCGTCGAGCGGCAGATTTACGCCGGTTGTTTCGACCAGGTTTTCGTCGCGAGAGGTGGCAGCTTGGCTGGGATAGACCCCTCTCGTTCATACACGCTTGAAGAGCTCGAATGCGAGATTGGCGGCAGCCTCCGGCGGCTCCGCATCAATCGCAACCTGGAGCAGGCCGTTCTGGCCAAGCGTGCCGGCGTGAGCGTCCGCGCCTTGCGGAATCTCGAACTGGGAGACGGTTCGACGCTGCACACCTTCATCTGCGTTGTTCGGGCACTCGGCCGACAGGAGTGGTTCGCCACGATTGGGCCTGTTCCCACCATCAACCCCCTGATGCTGACTAGGACTGCCGAGCCCCGCCAACGCGCCAGCAAGCCTAGGTCGAGGACCAAGCATGAATCTCAGTGACGTACCCGCGGACTTCCCGCGAATCAAGATTCCGGCCGTCGTAACGGGCGCTCAGCCCAAGATATGCGTTCGGGAGATAGACGGGCGTTATGTCGCTGGCCAGAGCGAAGAAGAGCGATTTGAGCGCTGGGACATTTGCGAAGACCTGGCGCAACAGCTCCTTCCTGTTGCTAAGAAGGACGAGGCCAAGCGTCCAGAGCACTCGAGGGAAAAGACACTTCGCAGGGTGCGGATTTCCGTGTCACACGAAGGCTGGTGCTCCGAGGAGGAGTTGGACTGGCTCATCGGGCGCCTCGGTGCGCTACTGCAGGGCTGAGCGGGCAACCAGGAAGGGTGGGAAGTGCCGCTTCAGTTGAAGGAAGCCATCGACAAGCTCTACAAGCCGCCGCGGGACGGAGCGCGTCAGGTATTGGCGGTGTCACGGAGTGTCGCTGAGAACTTGCCGCGACTGGAGTCCGTGGCTGTCATCTCGGTCACTGCGCCTGGGAGGCCGCTGGCTAGTCTGGATGGGTTCACGCAAGTCCTACGGCTAAGCTTCGCGGACGTCGACTTCATGAACCCTGAGCTTTCGGCAAGAGCGAAGGAGAAGCTCGCAGATGCGTTCCGGCCGGAACATGCGGACGAGATACGGGGATTCGCTGAGGGGCTCCCAAGTGGAGTGGTGACCGTGGTGGTGCACTGCGAAGGTGGGTATTCGCGGTCGTGCGCGATTGCGCTGGGGCTGCACCGGCTGTATGGGTACCAGACGGATATCCGACAACTTGAACAGGCGAACCAATCGGTGCTGTCGCTGATGCTGAACATTCAGACTTTGCGGAATTGATGCTCAGCTCGTCTCGGTGGATTGTGACGCACCTTAAATGCTAGGGCGGCGTCGCCGCCCACGGCTGAAATGACTGCTCGCCTGTTCTATATTTATCTCAGGGCTCCACCCGACGAAGCGCTGCGGAGGAACTAATGACCAAGGAGGTTCTTACTCGTGTCGAGTACCTTGACGTGCTGAACGAAAGCCTACGGCACCATCCGAAGTGGAAGCCAGGGATGGCGTTCGTCTTTTGGCCTCCCGGCAGTGCGGCAAAGAGAGCCAAAGGCATCGGATTTGTAGGTCCGGCGGAGAGTCGACCTATCTTCGACAGAATCGAGCACGTAGCTGCTAGGTTGTGCGAAGTCCGTGATAGAGCGAAATGGGGCGAAAAATGAGAGCTTACCCGGAGCACTCGGCCTTACTCTACCGACAAAATTTGTCGCTCACGGATGCTCAAAGGGCAATCAACGGATCCAGGAACGAGTCTGTCAATAAAGTCGAGCAAATCCTTGTGCAGCAAGGGTTTCCGGGTAGTCTAGACAGTGACTTGCTCGACTTTAGCCGTACCGTTTTGCTCAACTCTATTGACTAGACGCAAATGGGCACCGAGGTGCCCAACCGCCTACCCCAGGTACTTGAACAAATTCATCCCCTGGATCTGCATGAACGACTGCTGCGCCGCCTGCAGCGAAGTCTGGCGCTGGTAGTACTCGGTCATGGCCGAGTAGTAATCCAGGTCCTGCAGGCCGGACAGCGTCTGGGTGTAGTTCAGCCCGCGGTTGGTGCCGATGGTGTCGAGCGCATCGAGCTCGTTCATGCGCGAGCCGACCGAGGTCTGCACCGTGCTGACGTTGTCCAGCGAGTTGGCCATCTGGCGGTTTGCCGTGGACAGCGCGTTGGCCAGCGTGGCGCGGTCGCTGTCGGTGACGATCGGCTGCTTCAAGGCGTTGATGACGCTCTGCAGGTTGGCGAAAATGTCGGTGCCCGCCTGCTTGGCCGGTTGCAGGTTGACGGTATCGCCATCCTTGGGCGTGCCCTTGATCGACAGCGAGAGCCCGCCGACCGAGATGCCGGCGCCGTCCACATAGTCCACCGGGGCACCGACTGCGGCCGGCGGCGCGGCGCTCTGGTCCATCACCTGGTACTGCATCTTGCCGGTGCCAGCGTTGGTGGCGAAATTGAGCGAGAGGCTGTGGCCGTACAGCGCGTTGGTGGGATCCGTCACCGAGATCGCGCTGAACACGCCGGTGCCCGTATTGGTGCTGGGCGAGGAGGCGACGTAGGTAGCGGTGGACTGCACGCTCATGAAGATCGCGTTGCCGTTGTCGTTGGTGGGCATCTGGCGGGCAACGTCGACCTGCAGCAGTTGCTGGCCGGTATCGCCGCCGTAGACCACCGCGCCGCTGCCGTTCTTGGAGAACGGCGGCGTGGAGGACTGATAGCCCGCGAACAGGAACTGGCCGTTGCCGTCGTCGGCGTTGGCCAGGCCGAGCAGCTGGTTGTATGAGTCCTGCAGCGAGGAGGCGACCGAGGCGCGGTCGGCATCGCTCATGGTGCCGTTGCCGGCTTGCACCACCAGCGTCTGGATGTTCTGGACGGTGGTGACCACGCTGTTGAGCGAGCTCAGTTCCATCGACAGGTTGGTGTTGGCCTGCTTGCGGGACGTGGCGTACTGGTCATTGACCGCGCTGGACTGCGAGACCACGAGCGCCCGGGTGGCGCCCACCGGGTCGTCCGACGGGGTCAGGATACGGCGGCCGGTGCCGAGCTGTTGCTGCACGTGCAGCAACGAGCCTTGCTGGCTGTTCATCGAAGCCAGGCCGAGTTGGTAGAGCGTGGAGCTTGCAACGCGCATGTCTGTTCCTTTAGGAGATCCGGGTCTTCAGAAGCGATCAGCGGCCGATACCGATGATGGTATCGAACAGCGTGGTGGCGGTCTGGATGACCTTGGCGTTCGCCTGGTAGAGCTGCTGGAAGCGCAGCATCGAGACGGTTTCCTCATCCATGTTCACGCCCGAGACGCTTTGCTGCGACGTCTGCACCTGGGTAGTGACGCTGTCCTGCGAAGTCGACGCGATCTGCACGGACTTGGCGCGGCTGCCGACGTCGTTGACCAGTTGCGCGAAGGCGTCGTTGTAGCTCGATACGCCGCCGATGGTCTTGGAGGTCTGCAGCTTGGCCAGCGTCAGCGCGTTGCCATTGTCGGACACGCCGCTCAGGTTGGGCGCCAGCGTGAAAGTGTCGCCGGTCTTGGGCGTGCCGTCGAAGCTGACCGTGACGCCGTTGAACGAGTATTCCGTCGCCGTGCCATTGGGGGTGGGGCCGCTGGTGGGCACAACCGCGGCACCGGTCGCATCGGTGAAGACGTAGTTGGCGCCGTTGTACTTGGCCGTGATCGCAGTGGCGGGCAGGCCGAAGCCTTGCGCCACATTGGTGACCTTGACCGTGCCGGTACCGGTGTTGGTGGTGCCTGCGCTGACGCGCAGCGGGCCCGCGGCTGCAATCTTGGCGGGATCGGTAATGGCCATGTCCATGCCCGCCGCCACATTGCGGGTCGGCTGGATCTGGTAGGAATCATTGGCCGACATCGCCGTCGGGATCTTGACGTCCACGCCGTCCGCCGACAGCGTCAGCGGATAGGTGGCGGTAGCACCCGCCTGGGTGGCCACGACCTTGTTGTCCGACATGCGCGTGAGCGAGTAGTTGGTGCCGTCGTAGGTCAGCGTGTAGTCGCTGGTGGTCAGTTGCGACGTATTGCTGATGCTGGCCGATACCAGCGAGGCGCCGGTATTCGAGCTCTTGGGCAGCGTGACGGGCGTGCCGAGCTTGAACAGGTTGCCGCCGATCTGGCCGGTCAGGTCCACGCCGAGCTTGTGCTGGTCGTTGAAGGTCTGGGCCAGCGTCACAGACAGCCGTCCGATGGCATTCTGCGCGGGATCCAGCGACTCGGTGCGGAACTTGAGCAAGCCGCCGACGGAGCCGCCCGTGAGGGTGCTTTCGTCCATCTCGGTCACGTTGCCGTTGGCTTGCGTGTACGCGATCGTGGTACGCGACGGATCGGCCGACGATTGCACCGCTTTCAGGTCATAGGAGTTCGAGCCCATCACCAGGGGCTGGCCGTTGCCGACGAACACGTTATAGGTATTGTCCTGCGGCACCACCTTGACGCCTACCAGCTGGGTCAGCTGCGAGACCAGCTGGTCGCGCTGGTCGAGCAGGTCGTTGGGCGGCTGGCCGCCGCCGGCAGCCGTAGCCCGCGTGATCTGGTCGTTGAGCTTGGCAAGCTGCTGGGAGTAGGCGTTGATCTGCGTGACCGAGCTTTGCACCTGGGTATTGACGCCGTCACGCAATTGCTGGAAGTAGGAATTGGCGGCACGCATCTGCCCGGTGAGCGATTGCCCGGCATTGATCATGTTCTGGCGCGCGGCCGGATCCGCCGGCGTGTCCGATACCCCTTGCACGGCGGCGAAGAACTTCTGCATCAGCGGCGCGATGCCACCCTTCTGGTCGGCCAGCAGGTTGTCGATCTGGCTGATCTGGTTGGAGTACGTCGAGAGCTGGGCGCTGGCGGACTGGGCGTTGCGCAGCTGGCCGGTCAGGAACTCGTCATAAACGCGGACCACCGAGGTCGTGTTGGAGCCCTGGCCGTAGAAGCCGCTGCTGGTGTACTGGCCACCTGCGGACGCAATGATGGTGTTCTGCCGCGTATAGCCTGCCGTGGTGGCATTGCTGATATTGTGGCCAACCGTCGTCAACGCGTTCTGCGCCGTGTTCAGGCCGGAAAGTCCGATATTGAAGAGAGACATGCTCTAACCCCGCATCTGGTGGCTGCCGTGTGCCTGACCGGGCGATCCGTGCACCGTGGCCGCTTCTCGCGGAGCCTTCGATGCCGGTTCGCCGCTGCCGGACTCGACGGCGGTGAATGATGTAAGTAACGGCAGAAGTACAAGGAGACTTTAGAGCGCGGCGCCGACAATTTACGTCCGGCCTGCGCGCGCCCGGCCGGGGCGCAGCATGCGCTCAGACGGGCACTTTCCGCATGATCCGGACCAGCTTTTCGCCGTAAGCCGGATCCGTGGCGTAACCGGCCCGCTGCAGGCCCCGGGCCGCGTCGTCCGGCGTGGCCGCGGCCAGCACCTCGGCGTAGCGCGGGTTGTTGCTCAGCAAGCGGCCGTAGTCGGCAAAGGCTTCGTCGTACGAGCCGTAGGCGCGAAAGCGCGCGCGCACCTTTTGCGGCTGGCCGTCGACATATTCGGTGGTGGTGATTTCCGCGACCTGGCCCTTCCAGTTGGCGCCCGCCTTGATGCCGAAGACATTGAAGGTGGTGCTGCCGTCCGGGTAGGCAATCTCGCGCCGGCCCCAGCCGGATTCGAGCGCGGCCTGGCCCAGGATCAGCTTGGCCGGCACGCCGGTGGCGCGCGCCGCGGATTGCGCGGGCCCCGCCATGCGCGAGACGAAGGCGCTGATGTGGGCCGGCGTGTCTTCCGGCAACACGGCATTGCCGCCCTGCCAGGCACCGGTGTCCTGCGACTGGTACTGGCGCAGGCCCGCGGTCGGGTTCCAGCTGGTGCCAGCCACCACGCTGCCTGCACGCGGCGTGTCCGCGTCACCGTTGCGCATGTCCAGCGTGCGCGCCAGGCCTGGGGCGGCGTCGTCCATGCCCGCCTGCACGGCGGCCTGCTTGGCGGCCGCGCCGGCGAGCTCGGGCGGCAGGCCCGCGCCGCTGGCGCGCGCGAGCTGGCGCACCATCACATCGGCCAGGCCGATGCCGCGCGAGGACATCTGCTGGGACAGCTGCTGGTCCATCATCGACATGTACAGCTTGGTCTGCTCGTTGTCGAACAGGCCATCCTGCGGCGTGGCGTCGCGCATGCTCTTGAGCACCATTTGCGTGAACACCGCCTCGAATTGGCGCGCGGCGGTGCGCAGCGTCTCCGGGGTGGCCCCGGTACGGGCACTTTGCTTGAGGCCTTCGAAGCCCTGCGTATCCAGGGCGAAGCGTTGCGAGAGTTCGGCCTGCGCGGCCACGCGGCTGGCGGACATGATCAGATGATCTCGAGGTCGGCGCGCAGCGCGCCAGCGGCACGCATGGCTTCAAGAATGGTCTGTAGGTCGGCCGGTGTCGCGCCCAGCGCGTTCAGGCCCTTGACCACCGCGGCCAGCGAGGCGCCGGCCTTGACAATCTGCAGCGCGCCGCCTTCTTGCTTCATATTGATCTGCGAGACCGGCGCCACCACGGTTTGGCCGCCGCTGAACGGCGCCGGCTGGCTGATCACCGGCTGGGTGTTGATCACCACCGACAGATTGCCGTGCGCCACCGCGCAGTCGTCCACCGTCACGGCCTGGTTCATCACGATCGAGCCGGTACGCGCATTGAGGATGACCTTGGCGGCAGCCTTGGCGCGCGTGACTTCGATGTTCTCGATGCGGGCCATGAAGGCCACCCGCGCGCTCGGGGCCGCAGGCGTGCGCACCTGCACCACCCGGCCGTCCAGCGCGCTGGCCACGCCGCCGCCCATCGCGCGATTGATCGCTTCGACAACGCGCTCGGCCGTGCCGTAATCGGTTTCGCGCAGCTCCAGGTTCAGGATGCCGCCTTCGGGCTGGAACGCCGGCACCGCGCGCTCAACGATGCCGCCATTGGCGATGCGGCCCACCGCGAGCTGGTTGACCTGCACCTTGCTGCCGTTGGCCGACGCGCCCGCGCCGCCCACCAGCATGTTGCCCTGCGCGATCGCGTAGACCTGGCCGTCGGCGCCCTTGAGGGGCGTCATCAGCAAGGTGCCGCCACGCAGGCTTTTGGCATTGCCCATCGACGACACCACCACGTCGAGCTGGCTGCCGGGCCGTGCGAACGGCGGCAGCGTGGCGGTGACCATCACCGCCGCCACGTTCTTGAGCTGCATGTTCTTGCCGGCCGGCAGGGTGATGCCGAGCTGCGAGAGCATGTTGGTCAGGCTCTGCGTGGTGAACGGCGTCTGCATGGTCTGGTCGCCGGTGTTGTCCAGCCCCACCACGAGGCCATAGCCCACCAGCGGGTTGTCGCGCACGCCCTGGAAGTTGGCCAGGTTCTTCAGCCGCTCCGCGTGCGACGCGCCCGCTAGCAGGCCCAGCGTCAGCGCCAGGAGAAGAGCGCGGACGAAGCGGCTGCGCAAGGCGGGGAACGAAGACAGGGACATGACGCGGTCAGTGATCAATACGGTGAAACATTGAGGAAGAAACGCTGCAGCCAGCCCATGTTCTGCGTTTCGTCGATATAGCCCTTGGCGGTGTATTCGATGCGCGCGTCCGCCACCTGCGTGGACGGCACCGCGTTGTCGCCGGTGATCGTGCGCGGATTGACCACCCCGGAGAAGCGGATGTATTCCGCGCCCTGGTTGATGGCCATCTGTTTTTCGCCGGAGACGATGAGGTTGCCGTTGGCCAGCACTTCCAGCACGGTCACGGTGATGGTGCCGTTAAAGGTGTTGGTGGCGCTGGCGCCGCCGCTGGCCTTGAGTGCATTGGCACCGCTCATGGTCGCGTTCTGGGCGCTGCTGAACAGCCCGCCAAGCGCCCTGGGCACGGCATCGAAGGCCAGCGCGCTGTTGGACGTGCGGCTGGCGTTGGTGCCGGAGTTCTTGCTGGCGTTGACGTTCTCGCTGATCACGATGGTGAGGATGTCGCCCACGTTGCGCGGCCGGCGATCCTCGAACAACGGATTGCCCGCGTACGACGACTGGTAGATCGATCCGCTCGCCGGCGCCAGCGCGCGCGGCTCTGCCCGCGCGGAGGTGGGCAACTGGACCAGCGGCTCGCGCGGCATCATCGCGCAACCTGTCGCGAAGCAGCAAAAGCCAAGCGCGCCCAGGCGAGTCAGCGAGGCAATCATGATCATCCCAGCTGGGTGAGGCGCTGCAGCATCTGGTCGGACGTCTGCACGGCCTTGCTGTTGATTTCGTAGGCGCGCTGGGTCTGGATCATGCTGACCAGCTCTTCGACCACGTTGACGTTGGACGCTTCGACGTAGTTCTGCTGCAGCGTGCCCGAACCGTTCAGGCCAGGCACCGTAGTGTTGGGCGCGCCCGAGGCATCGGTCTGCACGTACAGGTTCTCGCCCAGGCTTTCCAGGCCGGCCGGGTTCGCGAAGGTAGCCAGTTGCAGCTGGCCGACCTGCACGTTGGCGCTCGAGCCGGGCTGCGTCACCGAGACCACGCCGTCACGCGCAACCGTCAGCGACGTGTAGTTGGCCGGCAGGGTGATGGCGGGCTGGATCACGAAGCCGCTGGACGTGACCAGCTGGCCGTTCTGGTCCGTCTGGAACGAACCATCGCGCGTGTAGGCGGTGGTGCCGTCGGGCATCGTGACCTGGAAGAAGCCCTGGCCGATCACGGCCACGTCCTTGCTGTTGCCGGTCTGCTGCGGATTGCCCTGAGTGTGGATGCGCTCGGTTGCCACGGGGCGCACGCCGGTGCCCAGCTGCAGGCCGGACGGCAACGTGGTCTGGTCCGAAGACAATGCGCCGGGCTGGCGGATGGTCTGGTACATCAGTTCCTCGAACACGGCACGCCCACGCTTGAAGCCGTTGGTGGAGACGTTGGCCAGGTTGTTCGAGATCACGTCCATCTGCGTCTGCTGCGCATCGAGGCCGGTCTTGGCAATCCAGAGAGAGCGGATCATGTTTGTCCTCACAAGGCTGCCGCGAGCCGCGGCAGCACATCAATTCAAAGTTCAGTTATTCGAGAGCAGTTGATTCGCGCGCTGATCGTTGGTGTCAGCGCCCTGGATCATCTTCATCTGCATCTCGAAGCGGCGGGCGTTGGCGATCATGTCGACCATCGCCTCGACCGGGTTGACGTTGCTGCCTTCGATCGCGCCGGAAATGACGCGGATGTTGGCGTCAACCTGCAGCGGCTGCGCGCCGGGGCGCAGCCGGAACAAGCCATCGTCGCCTCGGGCGATCGAATCGGGCGGCGGATTCACCAGTCGCAGCTTGCCCACCTGGGCCAGGCCTGCGGAGGTCTCACCCGGGCCGCGCGCGGTAATCGTGCCATCGCTGCCGATCGTGATCTGGGCACCCGGCGGCACCGCGATCGGGCCGCCATCGCCCATGACCTGCAGGCCGGTGCTGGTCTGCAGCTGCCCGTCGGCCGACACTTGCAGCGAGCCGGCGCGGGTGTAGGCTTCCGTGCCGTCCGGTGCCTGCACCGTCAGCCAGCCGTTGCCCTGCAGCGCCACGTCCAGCGGACGCTCGGTGTAGGTCAGCGGGCCGGCCTTGAAATCGGCGCCGGGCGTGGAGGCCAGCGTGAATGCACGCGTTGGCGAAGCTTGCCCCACCACCGGTACCGCGCGGAACATATTGACCTGCGCGCGGAAGCCCGGCGTGGAAGTGTTGGCCAGGTTGTTGGACACCGCGGCCTGCTGGTCGAGCGTCTGCTTGGCCCCCGACAGGGCGGTATAGATCATGCGGTCCATGGCGTCCCCTTAGCTCCTGTCCGTGCGGCTCGTCTTGCCCACGCTGCGCATTACAGGTTGACCAGGGTCTGCATGACCGTGTCCTGCGCCTTGATGGTCTGCGCGTTGGCCTGGTAGTTGCGCTGCGCCACGATCAGGCTGACCAGCTGGCCGGACAGATCCACGTTGGATGCCTCCACCGCATTGGACTTGAGCGTGCCAAGGCTGCCGCCGGCCGCGCCGACCACGGCCTGGCCCGATGCGCCGGTCGCGGACCACACATTGTTGCCCTCCGGCTTCAGTCCCTGCACGTTGCCGAAGCCGGCCATCACGACCTGGCCCAGCGCCTGCGTCTGCTGGTTCGAGTAGCTGCCGAGGATGGTGCCATCCGGCTGGATCGCGAAGCCCAGCAGGCTGCCCGCGGTGTAGCCATTCTGCACGGGCGGCTTGGTATCGTTGGCGCCGGCGAACTGCGTGGTGCCGGTCAGGTCCATCGCGATAGCCAGGGGGGCTGCGCCATTGGCGGCGGCAATATTGATCGTGGTGGTGGCGCCAGCGGCCGGCACTTGCAGCGTGCCCTTCGAGTCGAACTTGAGCGTGATCGGCGCGCCGACGACATTGCCCGCCGCATCGGTCAGGTTCATCGTCCAGTCGGTGCCGCCGCCGCCCGCTGCCGGGAACGTGCCCGCGCCGGGCGTGCCCGTGGAGAAGTACGCGGTCAGCTGCTTGGCGTTGCCCAGCGAGTCATAGACGGTGACGCCGGAGCTGTAGTTGTACATGCTCGACGTGGGCAGCGCGGCCGGGGTGCTGGCGAACGGCGTTGCCGGTACCGTGCTGCCGGAATTCAGGTTGAAGGAGATGCCGAGGGTGGTGGTCGCCTTGGCGGCCATCGTGGTGTTCGGCACCACCAGCGGCTGCGGCTGCACAGCGCCGCCGCCCGTCGTGCCGGCCGGGTAGCCGGTCAGCTTCAGGCCTTGCGCGTTGGTGATGCTGCCGTCCTGCTGGCGCTGGAACTGGCCATTGCGCGAGTAGAAGACCGAGCCAGACGAATCGGTCAAGCGGAAGAAGCCGTTGCCATTGGTAATGGCGACATCGAGCGCGCTGCCGCTCGACTCGATATTGCCCTGGTTGAACGACTGCACCACCGAGTTCACGGTCGTGCCCAGGCCAATCTTGGTGCCGGCGTACACGTCGGCGAACTGCGCGGTCGATTGCTTGTAGCCGACCGTGTTGGCGTTGGCGATGTTGTTGCCGATGACGTCCAGATTCGATGCGGCGGCGTTGATGCCGCTTACCCCTTGACCGAAACCCATGATTTTCCCCTAGTTACCTGAAATCCTGCCGGCGCTTCTCGCGCTAGGCCACGTGATTAAAGAATGCGACGAACGCCATCGACCGGCGCGGTGCGGCCGCCGCCGATATCGACCAGCACGCCCGTGGAGTCGCCACTGATGCTGTTCACCTTGCCGTAGACCAGCGCGACCGGCGCCACATCCTTGCCGTTGGCGGTGGCGGTGACCTTGAAGCTGTAGTCGCCATCGGCAACCGCGACGCCTGCATCGTTCTTGCCGTCCCAGGCGATGTCGTGCACGCCGCCGGTCTGGCCCTTCATGTCGATGGTGCGCACCACGTTGCCGTCCTTGTCGAGCACGCTGACCGTGACCGCATCTGCGGTCGCCGGCAGGTCCACGCCGATCTGGCCCGGCACGCCGCTGGCCACCGTCGTGGCATTGCCCGGCACCATCACCGTGTGGCCGATCAGCGCCGCCGAATTCATGGCGCGGCTGGCGCTGACTTGCGTCAGCAGCGAGTTCAGCGTGGTGTTCAGGGTCTGCATGCCGCTAACCTGGCTGATCTGCGCGAGCTGCGAGGTCAGCTGCGAGTTGTCCATCGGGTTGAGCGGATCCTGGTTGTTCATCTGCGTGACCAGCATCGTCAGGAAGCTGTTTTGCAGGTCGGCGGCGGAGGCGCTGCCGCTTTGCAGCGTATTGGCGATCCCGGCGGCGCTGGTGCTGCTGCTTGTGGAAGAAGTCGTGGTCATTGCGTATCCCGGTTTTACTGACCGATGGTCAGCGTCTTGAGCATCATGTTCTTGGCGGTGTTGAGGACTTCCACGTTGGCCTGGTAGGAACGCGAGGCCGAGATCATGTTGACCATCTCCTCCACCGGGTTGACGTTTGGCATCGTGACGTAGCCGTCGGCATTGGCCAGCGGATGCGTGGGGTTGTGCACCATGCGCGGGGGCGACGGATCTTCCATCACGCCCTCCACCTGCACGCCGCCCACGTCGTTCTGGCCCGGGGTCGCGGCCAGGCCGAACACCACCTGCTTGGCGCGGTAAGGCTGGCCGTTGGGGCCGACGGCACTGTCGGCATTGGCCAGGTTGGACGCGGTCACGTTCATGCGCTGCGACTGCGCGGCCATGGCCGAACCGGCGACTTCGAAGATGTTCATTGCTGGCATGGCTTTCTCACTGCTGGATGGCCGACAGCATGGTCTTGATCTTGGCGCTCATCACGGTCAGGCCGGACTCGAAGTGCACCGCATTGTCGGCAAAGGCGACGCGCTCGGTGTCCATCTCGACGGTGTTGCCATCGATGCTCGACTGCATCGGGATGCGGTAGTCGAGTTGCATCTTGTCGGCGAACGCCGAGCTCGCGCCCGGCAAGTGGCGCACCGAGGTGGTGGACAGCGAAACGCCTTCGGCTTGCTTTCCGCGCTCGACGCTTTGCGCCAGCGTGCTGGAGAAATCGAAGTCGCGCGCCTTGTAGCCGGGTGTGTCGGCGTGGGCGATATTGGAGGCAATCACCGATTGCCGCTGGGTCCGCAAGCTCAGCGCTTCTTGTTGGAAGCGCAACGCCGCATCGAGTCTGTCAATCATGTCTGTGTCTCGCTGGAGGGGAGAGCAACGAAGGTCGACCTTCTTCAGGTGTGCCATCTTAGGGGCGGCCCCGCCATGCCAATCGCACGAATAGGGCAAAGAAAACCGCGCATTTCGACTCGAGCAAGAGCTCGGGGCTGCCTACAATAGGACCCGTTGACACGCACGTGGCGCCCGCTTTCGCGGTGTGGTCCGCGTCGTTTCCTTGCTTGGACGACCACATGAACCCTCGTTTCCAGGCCGCCGCGGCGCGCGCCCTGCTCTGCGTGCTGGCCGCCGGCGGCACGCTGCCCGGCAGCGCCGGCGCGGCGCCGCCCTCGCCGTTTCCCGAAGACCCGGTACGTGCCGCGGTCGAACAATTCCTTGAGCGCCAGACCGCCGGCCTGCCCGGCAAGGCCAGCATCCAGGTGGTGCCGCCCTCGGGCGGGCGCGCGCCGGATTGCCCGCTGCCCGAGCCGTTCCTGCCGCCGGGCGCGTCCCCCTGGGGCCGGGTCTCGGTCGGCGTGCGCTGCGCCGGCGAGCGCCCCTGGACCCGCTACGTGCAAGCGCGCGTGTCGGTCGTGGCCGACTACTATGTGGCCGGGCGCAACCTCATGCCCGGCGAGGCCATCGACGCGGCCGACATGGAAGTCCGCCAGGGCGACCTGGCGTCGCTGCCGCGCGCGGTGGTGACCGATCCCGCACAGGTGACCGGCGCGGTGGCGGCCAACCGCATCGCCGCAGGCTCGCCTATGCGCACGGACCTGCTGAAGAAGGCCATTGCGGTACGCCAGGGCCAGAGCGTGACGGTGCTGGTGGAAGGCGATTCGTTCCAGCTCAGCAGCGAAGGCAAGGTCATGGCCGAGGCCGCGGTAGGCAACAACGTCCAGGTGCGGCTCAAGAGCGGTCAGGTGGTCAATGCGCTGGTGCGCAGCGGCGACACGGTGGTGCTTCAGCAATAGGGAATCGGGGGCGGCGAAACCTGGGGTTACGTAGCCGTCTCATGGGCCGTCCCATGAGACAATATCGCGCGCTCCGGGGCCGGAAAAACGGCGTCGCGGCGCCGCAATCCGCCCTAAAGTTTCGCCCGAAGCATCCGATAAGCCAAAGGTACCCAGCAAGGAATCATCGTGAAGATCAATCAGACCACCTCGTCGAGGCCGAGCGACGCCATCGACGGCGCCGTGCGCAGCGTGGCCGGCGCCCCCGGATCGACGGCTGCCCCGGAGACCTCCAGCGTGCGCGTCAGCAGCCCCCTGTCGGCCCAGGTGCGCGAGATCGGCGCGCGCATGGTGGAAGACCATGACGACGATATCGATACCGCCAAGGTCGATGAGATCCGCCAGGCCATATCCGAAGGCCGCATCAAGATCGACCCAAGCAAGATCGCCGACGGCCTGCTCGCGTCCCTGCGCGAACTCAGCGGCGGCGCCTGACACCGCGGCTTGCTATGGGCCGCATTGCCAACCCCACCCTAAGATAGGCAAGCCATGAGCCAGTCCCTGATCCAGAACCTGCGCCGCGAAACCGAGCTAGCGCAGGAGTTCGCCACCGTGCTAGGCGAAGAACGAAGCATGATCAAGGCCGGCGATTACCAGGCCCTTGCCGGGCTGCTGGAACGCAAGGTAGAACTGGCCGGATTGCTGGGCGCCCTGACGCGCACGCGTGAGGAGCAGATGGGAGCCATGGGGATCCGCACCGGCGCGGGCGGCCAGTTGTTCGGGCGCCAGATCGATCCGTCGGTGGAAGCGGCATGGCGAACGCTGGTGTTTGCTGCCCGCACTGCAAGCGATGCCAATACGCTGAATGCCGCGGTCGTGGACGCCCATCTCGAGTTCACCGAGGAAGCGATTCTGGCGTTGCGGCAGCGGGGCGACAACACTACGCTGTATGGGCGCGACGGGCGCACGCAGACCGGGCCGCAAGGGGTCAGTCTGGCGAGTGGTTGAGTTGGGTAGTGGTTGAGTTTGGTAGATTTGCAGTGGTCTAATTTCCTCGGACAGGTCGATAGGGTGACAATCCATATCGACGAGGAAACAGATGACAAGACAACGCCGACAATTTGATGCCAGC
>NZ_BAAILO010000276.1:0-417 GCF_054589115.1 Cupriavidus sp. 8B
GTTCTTCTCGAGGTCCGTGACAGACGCTTTGTCGTCCGCCAGCTTCTCGTAGATCTTGCCCATGACAACCGCGCCAATGTCGCGGGAAAGCCCGGAGAGTGCGATCGCCAGCAGGTAGCTGTTGGCGGTCTCGGGATTGGCTGCAGCCTCACGGCGCAGCGCCTTACGCCAGAGCGCGGACCGGTAGGCTTTCACCTTGTCGGATTCGCTGATCTTGGTGACAACCGCCTCCGCTGCCGAAGCCTTACCACCCGTCTTGGCGGCCGGCTGGCTACTAGCGGGCGTCCCCTTCTGTGCCGGGGCCTTGGCATCACGTTCGGCCTTTAGCCGGGCCGCGACCTTGGTGGCATTGCAGCCGGTGTCGAAGCACTGGCCGCGGAACACCTTGCCGATGCTGTCCGGCAGGCCGCTAACGGC
>NZ_BAAILO010000277.1:0-472 GCF_054589115.1 Cupriavidus sp. 8B
CTTTAGCCGGGCCGCGACCTTGGTGGCATTGCAGCCGGTGTCGAAGCACTGGCCGCGGAACACCTTGCCGATGCTGTCCGGCAGGCCGCTAACGGCAACACCGAAGCTCTCGCAAGCGTGGCAGGCTTTCGCCTGGTCCTCGCCAACGCCGGTCGGGCCGTCAACCACCAGTTGGACACGGGTATGGTTATCGCCCACCCTGACAATGCGAACCACCGGGTACTCATCCTTCAGACCATATGCCACTGTTTCCAGTTGCTTTTCGGTCTTCTGGGTGTAGCAGCCACGGTTGGTGCAATTGCCGGAGGCGATAGCTTCGCTGAACATCTCCGTTTGCAACGAGGAGTTGTGCGGGCATGCGGCGCATTCGGCCTTGTCGAAGATAGCGGTAGCGAGACTGCATGCCGCGGCCTCGATCGTCTTCTTGAGTTCGGCCACGGTCTTCTTCTCGCTGATGATGACCGGCAGGAGC
>NZ_BAAILO010000277.1:604-4371 GCF_054589115.1 Cupriavidus sp. 8B
ACGCGTGTTGAGCGCGTCGAGCACGGACGGACTGCAGTTCATCAGGGCCAGGCGCTTGTCGAGCGTCCCGCGCGACCAGCCCAGTACACGGGCGGCCTCGTCTCGATCCCCTTTGAGTTGCCCGACGATCTTCGCCGCGGCCACTGCCTCTTCCGAGGGTGCCATGTCGGCGCGCTGGACGTTCTCAATGAGAGCCAGACGATCGGCCTCGTCGTCGGTCAGCGCCTTGATGGTCACTGGCATGGGATAGTCGTCACCGTGCGCAGCCTTCGCTGCCCGGTACCGGCGCTCGCCGGCGACCAGCTCGAACTCGTCACCATCCAGGGGGCGGATCAAGATCGGCTGGATGACGCCATTCTCCCGAACGGAGTCGGTCAACTCTGCCATTTCGGCAGGATCGAAATACTTGCGCGGATTACGGCCAGCACGGATCTTGCCAAGAGCGATAGTGGGGTTTTGCATTTTGTGGGTTCTCCGAAACGGAAAAGGGAACCCGTTGCCGCACCGGGAACAGGTTCCCGATGGGATAAGAAAGATGGCGTTGGCTAGCCCGACAAGGCGGACAGGCCACGTTACTGCAAAAAACTGTGCACCTGGCGGTGCGGGGTCGATGCGTCGGAGACGCGGTAGGTGCCGAAAGCATACCGCAACATCAAGGTGCGCGCCAGATCCCTCTGGCATCAGCGGCAAGCCAATCCTGGCGACAGTTGCGCGGATATTCTCTTCCCCGTTTCTGGGTTGCGAGGCCCGCGGCGTAAAAAAAAAAGCCCTCCGGGGATGGAGGGCTGAGTACAGAGCTTGGGGCAGTAGCGAGGTCGCGCTACTGAACTCATTCTAAGGTCGCTGCTGACGCTTATGCGCCCCGTAAGACAACGAATTTAGTGAGCTTTCGCGGGAACAGGCCCAATTGGGCGCGACAGCAGCGTCGTGACGGCGCCTGCCACGTGCCAACCATCCATTTCTGACTCGTAATGGTTGTGTACCAGTCTATCCAGGCACAACACCCGCATGCCGTCAGCGTCCACCGTGCCCAGCACCCGGGCCACGGTCAGCCGGCGCGTTCCCTTGCGCTTCACCGTCACAATGCCGTCTCCAACGGAGATGGCGCATTCACTGACTTTCATGCTGCCTCCTTGAGCAGTTCGCGCATGTCGTGTGGCTTGCGGCCGCGCAACATGGCAAGGTCTTCAACAAAATTGTCCAGCACGGTATCCATGTGCAAGAACGAGGCGTCATCCAATTCGGGGGTCGCCCAATCCAATCCGGCCTGCATCGCGTCCCGCTTGTGCGCCACCATCTGGTCCTGATAGATGTCGACGCTGCCAGGCAAGTGAAAGTACAGTACCTTCAGCACGCCCTTGCGGTCCCAACGCAGTGCGCGTCGCATCGCCTGATACTCGATTCGCCACGTCCACGACCGGTCATAGAAAAGCACATAATCGGCCATCGGCAGGTTGTAGCCAGCCCGGCCGGACGCCTTGGTGCAGAGCAGACCCGTGGCGTTGCCGCCAACGAAGCGCTTGTCCTTGTCGGCCACGCGCTTGCGGATCGGGATGTTGCCGTGGAACGGCACCGTCTCGACACCACGCTCGGCCAGTTCGCCAGCAATCAGCTCGATGACCCCGGGATTCTCCGCAAACAGGATTGCTTTCTCGCCCTCCTCCGCGATCTCCTCCATCCGGTCAATGACCGCGCGCTGCTTGCTGGTTAGCTGCCCCAACATGCCGATGCCCTCCATCCCATGCTGCGGATAGTTGGCGGCGAAGTGCACAGCGCGAATGCGCGCCAGGATAGTCAGCAGGTTGTTGGTCCGCCCTTCCCCACGCGTGCTCCGGTACCAATCGGCGAAATCGTCGGCGGCCTTGAGGTACAACGAAAGGTGTGCCGGGTCCCATTCTGTCTCGATGACCTCCGTTGCCGGCGGCTCAATCTGGATATAGCGAGACACCTCCGGCTCGCAGACTAGCCGTCGCTTGACGTGGGGAGCCAGCATCTGCCGATACTGCGGCAGGTTGCCGATCTTGGGCACCTCCCGCTTCGCCCCGTCCTGCAGGCTCTCCGCGAATTGCCAGGTCACCCATTCGAGCACAACGAAGTCATCGCGGAACCGATCAATGCCCCGCACGGCATGTTGCACCGTCGCCAGCCAGTTCGCTTCCAGATAGCCCCGCTTGTAGCCGTAAGGCTGCGCCGCGGTGCCGTCCCCGCCCGTGAAGGCGATCAACCCGAACACATCGCGCGGATAGTTCGGGATTGGGCTGCCGGTCAGGACATAGCGGCGCCGAGCCGAGAGCTGCCAAAGCGCCCGACTCTGGTCGCTCGTTGGATTGGCAAGACGCTCCCCCTCGTCGGCGATCAACAGACCGATACGCCGGCGCAACCGATGGGCAAATGTCACCCGCCTGGAATCCCGCGGGCTGACGGGCATGCGCAGGCGCTCGTAGGAGATCAAGTTGATCCGCGAAAGGTTCCCCAGGCTGGCGGCAGAGTCAATGACATGCACGGCATCATTGGGGATCTGCAGCTTGGCCATTTCCTTCTGCATCTCGTCGATCAGACGGGACTCAACAACGATCAAACCGTGCTTCACCCCGGATAGCAGGATCAGGGCCACGGCCAGTCGAGACTTTCCGCAGCCTTGCTCCCAGGCGACAACCGCACCATTCGGCTTGAGCAGCAGTTCTACCAGGTCATCTTGCTGGAATTCCCAGTCCAACCAACGATCAATGCCGAGCGCCTTGATGCGCGCGCGCAATGTCGCCGCCTGATCTGGATACCGGCGGACAAGGCCTTCATGTACCGTCTCCCAGCCTTCCCCATCATGAGCCACCACCACCAGGCTGTTGAGCTCATCGAGCGACACCGTGTACTGGTTGCCGCCGCGTTCATAGGTATAGCGGCCGCCGGCGTCACGGTGAAACTCCACCGTCTCGCCAGCTTTCACCACCGGGCTGCCCCAGCGGGTCCGGTCTACGCAGAAGGTCTTGCGAGCCGTGCCTTCCAACTTCTCAGCGGAGGCTGCGCCGGTTACCCACGCGTCGTGGCGAAGCGGCGTCGCCTGGCGGGCGCTGCGCCGTATCCTGTTGCCAAGATGGGCGAGGAATCCCGGTGCAAGCTCCGGTTCCCCGCCGGCGGCACGGATCATCTGCAGAAGGCCGTCGAGCGCGGCGATCGGATTCGGCTGGGCAAGATACGCCTCAATGTCGAGGCGACCCTGGCCAGCGTAGCGAAACCCTTTCGGCAACCGCTGCCCCTCCAGTGGCACGATCCGGCGATCCAGAATCCGGTTCAGGACCATTGCCTCCGTGAACCCGCAATCGAAACCGAGGACGATGCGACGCCCATCGTTGGAAATGCGTACCCGTTTCTGCGAGGTTACAGGGCGGATGATCGCGGGCCCATCGTCATCAAGCAACTGGTGATTGAGCCTGGTCTCACCGGACACGCGATCGTCTACGTTCAGACCGAGTGGCGGCAATACCGTGTCCAGCGAGCGGAGATTTTCCCTCACGACAGCGGTGCGATGGGAACGATACCGACCAAAAACGGCTATAGCGGTGCGCACCTCCGCCCCCTCCTCCCGGAAGGCATTGCCCGGCAGTTCGAACACCCCCAGCAAGCGGCGTGCTAGCTCGGCGTAGGGATCGTTCCAGTTCACGAGCGTCACGTCAAATTTCTGAACGAACGTGAGCGGAAGCAGTGCCACAACCACTTGCGCGGCGTCGAGTGCTTGCTCCAGCGCATATTCGTGGCTAAGAGCGCTCGTA
>NZ_BAAILO010000278.1:0-200 GCF_054589115.1 Cupriavidus sp. 8B
CTTTATCGCTACTCATGTCAGCATTCGCACTTCTGATACCTCCAGCATCCTTTACAAGACACCTTCACAGGCTTACAGAACGCTCTCCTACCATGCACTTACGTGCATCCGCAGCTTCGGTGACTGGCTTAGCCCCGTTACATCTTCCGCGCAGGACGACTCGATCAGTGAGCTATTACGCTTTCTTTAAAGGATGGCTG
>NZ_BAAILO010000279.1:0-416 GCF_054589115.1 Cupriavidus sp. 8B
AATGCCAAATAGAAGTTCGATCAGCTTTCCAGCCCCCACCATTTGGGATACGAGATACAGCAGAACAATCACGAGCGAGCTGATAGTCGAGAACGTTCGGATAGGGCTCTGCTTCAGTCGAAATGACAGGACATCCGCGATAGTGAACCTACCCAAATTGCGAAGTGGCTCTGCGATCAAAAACAGGATCACAGGCCAGCTTGCGATGGCACCTACCAAATAAATGAGCCCGTCGAAACCGCTGCCGTACACGAGCGCAGAGACGCCAAGAAGGGACGATGCGGACAGGAAGTCCCCAGCGATAGCCCATCCGTTCTGCATGCCTGTGATACGCCCACCGGCGGCGTAGTGATCGGAGACGCCTGAGCTCTTCCGGGCGGCCCATTTCGTAATGAACAGGCTGAAGATGACAAACA
>NZ_BAAILO010000280.1:0-2193 GCF_054589115.1 Cupriavidus sp. 8B
GCCGGTCATTGCCCGCAGTCCGAAGCGGGCGACGGCGCCCGGGGCATTCAGGATCGACTGGCCCAGCGCCGTATTGCGCTGCACCGCAGCCTGTGCGGCGTCGAAATGATTGCCCCAAACGATTCAGATCGCTGATGCCAGCCTCTGGTAGCCGGGTTGCCGTGATCTGGGGATAGGGCACTGCAAACACCTCGACACCAGTCTCCGGGTCCACCCAGACCGGCGTGCCAGATTTTGCCTGTGCGAGCTCAATGTCAGGTAGCTGTTGTGGCGGTATGCCCTTAATCAGAACGTTGGCAGTGGATCCGTCGACGTTGAACCGGTCCCCTTCGCTCAGCGCCTGTCCGGCCATTACCTGCAGCTCTGCCACGCGAGCGTCATGGGCATCGGCACTGCCATATCATCCGGAGCCGGCATCCGACATCACCAGCGGCTGCCCGGGCTGCCGCAGATTGTTGGCGGCCAGCGTCATCGACGGCGTGTCGCCGCCATACCCTCCACGCGACTCACCGAACGCACCCACCAGTTGATTGTATGCTGCATTGCTGTCGAAGCCCGGCTGACCAGACACCGGGTCGTTCCAGATAGGCGATTGCTGCAACTCGGCGATCTTCTGCCCCAGCACATCTTCCTGCGTGCTATTCGAGCTGCTCAAATGGTCTGCCAGGCTCCCGCCCAGGGCATTGCCAAACGCAATAGGTTCGAGGCGAAGTCGTACCCCTATCGCCCGCTACGCCTTAGCGGGCGCGCCTTTCCAGGCCGTGATTCGACCGCAGATGGACTGTTTCTTGGGTCAGAAGCCCCGAAGTGCGTTTTTGGGGCCGCAGGCGGCCAATCGGGAGGGGGTTAAGAGGTCGGCTGCGCCGAGCTCGTTATCGTCGTCGGCCTCATCCTTCAGCGCCTGCAGCAGCGCCGCCCTGGCCGGCTAGCCAGCCCCCGCCAGTGCACGGTCAGGAACTCCATCTCCACCTGGCGAGCCTTGAGCTGGGTGTCGCCCCAGCGAACCACCCCACGCAGTGGGCGGCGCGTGAAGCGGAAGTCCGTCAGGCGATGCTCAAGAGTCAGAGCTTTACTTAGCCCTAGCGCGCTCCAATCTCATCGAGTGCTCTACTGCCTGCCCAACAAGATTTAGGTAAACGACGAGGCTGCCCTTTGCATACGTGGACACATCCCCACTACCACCATGCCTCAACCAGGGCTCCGCGATAAAGCATTCCTCGTACATCAATTTTCCAAGCTGAGCACTCAGGGAATTGAAAAGGTCGCGACGAAGTACACGGTCTTGTATTTCATTTTGAGAAAGAAATCTATTCAAAACAAAAATTATATCCCTATCAACAAATGTTGATTGACCTCGCTGAACATCTAGGAAATAGATAGCACCGTTCTTTTCAGACCAAAAGAATAGATCACCAATTGATGTTGCCATCAGAGCGACTGCATCTTGACCAAGTAGCCACCGCCAAGACTCTAGAGCAGCATCTGATAGGGATTCATCCAACACCGAGATTATCCCTTGGTTGTACGTTCCGGGACAAATTCCGAAATCAGCCATTTTTTTGGACGAAGACTTCGAAGTTACTTCATCGACTAGAAAGGCGTTAGCAAAGGTCATTTCTCGGTTACTCCAAAAACAAAACGTACGTAGCTGTTCGGCAAAGCGGACTTCACAGCATCATAAATTACACTCTGACGATAAGCATTCTGCGCCCCAATGGAGCTGTTTACGTTGAGGTCACCATATCCCGTCACACCACTCGCGCGGCCCCCAATGACCATATCAGGCTCGTGAAGGGCTGCAAACCTTGGCGTCTGTCCTTCTGGCGCATTCTTCATATAGGCATCAACAAAAGGATCATCGGTTACAGGATTCTCGCGCCTGAATGCCGATATAGCATCAGTAGCGCTTGAGGGACGTCCGCCAGCGTTGAAAGCCTCGATATTTGCTCGAATCTCACCAGCAGTGAGCATATTTAGTCCTGCTTCCTGCCCAGCAAGTTGCCTCATGAATTCCACTTCGTTTCCTTGAAGAGGAGTGTACTGAATATTGACGGTTAACCCAGAATCGATTGCGCCTGCCGTGCTTGGAGCAACGCGGAACTCAGGCGGCACCACATAGGATGTCAACCCCATCCGGTATGCCGCCTGATCCATCCCTGCCGCAAAGAGCTGCCCCGTGCGCGACGCCCCAAA
>NZ_BAAILO010000281.1:0-887 GCF_054589115.1 Cupriavidus sp. 8B
GATCTACGCCGCGCTAGCCGATCTGCCGCGGGAAGGCGCCGACATTGCCTCGTTGCGCTTCGCCTTTTGCGGCGCCGCGCCGCTGCCGGCCGAGGTCGCGCGGCGCTTCGAAGCAGTCGCCGGCATTCCGCTGTACGAGGGCTACGGTCTGACCGAAGGCGCGTGCGTCTCGGCCCTCAATCCGCCGCAGGGCGAACGTCGCCTCGGCACGGTCGGCCTGCGCCTGCCGCACCAGGCAATCGGCGTCTGGAAGGTCGACGGCTCCAGCTATGCCACCGAGCCGTGCGCGCCGGGCGAGACCGGCGTCATCGGCATCAACGGTCCGAATGTGTTTCCCGGCTATTTGCGCGAGCAAGACAATGGCGGCATCTGGCTGAATCCGGGATGGTTCAATACCGGCGACCTCGGCCATCTCGATGCCGACGGCTATCTGCATCTGACCGGCCGTGCCAAGGAGCTGATCATCCGCGGCGGCCACAACATCGATCCGGTGATGATCGAGGATGCGCTGCTGCAGCATCCGGCCGTGGCAATGGCGGCCGCGGTCGGCCAGCCGGATGCGCACACCGGGGAATTGCCAGTCGCCTACGTCACGCTCAAGCCAGGCTTCACCCCGGCTGCCGACGAACTGCTGGCGGCCGCACGCAACCTCGTGCCGGAACGCGCTGCAGTGCCAGCGCGCATCGAGATCCTGCAGGAGATGCCGCTGACCTCCATCGGCAAGGTGGCCCGGGCGGAGCTACGCATGCGCGCTGCCGAGCAAGTGTTCCGAGAGATTTTGGCGCAGGCCAGCACGGCCGCCAGCGTGCGCGTGGGACCGGATATCCGGCGCGGCACCGTCGCCTTCGTCCAATGCCCCGCCGCGGACGTGGCGCGCGTGCAGGATT
>NZ_BAAILO010000282.1:0-39053 GCF_054589115.1 Cupriavidus sp. 8B
CGCCAACACGCCCGAGCTGCAGCAGCGCTGCCTGAAGATCTGCGAGATCGGCGCCCAGATGCGCCTGCTCTACACCACCGCGCTGTATCACGACTATGTCGCGCAGGAGATCCCCCTGCCGGAACTGGACATGGCTGCCTGATCCTGCCCCTGGGCGGAAAAGCAGCATCGCATTGGCATTGACGGCCCCGCCCGGGGCCTGACCGGATAGAGGCTTGGACATCATGGCAGTGGCACAGACAGACGAATTCGATAACTACATCAACGGCGAATGGTCGAAGAGCGCCAGCGGGCGCACCTTCGACAACGTCAACCCGGCCGATACCGGCGATATCGTGGGCCGCTTCCAGGCCTCCACGGCGCAAGACGCGCAGGCCGCCGTGGCCGCCGCCGCGGCCGCGTTCGACGCCTGGAAGAAAACCCCGATCTCCAAGCGCGCCAAGATCCTCAACGGCGCCGCCGACTACCTGGAAGCCAACGCCGACCAGATCGCCGAGGAACTGACCCGCGAAGAAGGCAAGGCGCTCAACCTGAGCAAGGACGAAGTGCTGCGCTCGGCGCAGACCATCCGTTTCTACGCCGTGGAAGGGCAGTCGTTCTCCGGCGAGACGTATCCCCAGGACGATCCCGACATGATCGTCTACAGCCAGCGCGAGCCGCTGGGTGTGGTGACCGTGATCTCGCCGTGGAATTTCCCGGTATCGATCCCGGCGCGCAAGATCGCCCCGGCGCTGATCGCGGGCAACACGGTGGTGTTCAAGCCCTCGTCGGACGCGCCGCTGAGCGGCTACCGGCTGGCACAGGCGTTTGTGGAAGCCGGCATCCCCAAGGGCGTGCTCAACTTCATCACCGGCCGTGCCGGCGATGTGGGCGCAGCCATTACGGAAGCCCCGGAAGTCCGCGCGATTTCCTTTACCGGTTCCACCGCCGCTGGCCAGCATATCCATCGCTGCGTGTCGCTGAGCACGCGCACCCAGATGGAGCTCGGCGGCAAGAACCCGCTGATCGTGATGGAAGACGCCGACCTGGACCGCGCGGTGGACCTCACCATCAAAGGCGGCCTGTCGCTGAGCGGCCAGGCCTGCACCGGCACCAGCCGCGTGCTGGTGATGGCTTCGGTCAAGGCAGCTTATACCGAGAAGCTGCTGGCCAAGGTCAAGACCTTGAAGATCGGCAGCGGCATGACGCCCGGCATGGATGTGGGCCCGCTCGCCACCCGCAAGCAGCTCGAAACCGTGCTCGGCTACGTGGCAGCCGGCAAGGCCGAAGCCACGCACCTGTGCGGCGGCGACCGCCTGGGCGGTGCACCATACGAGAAGGGCTTCTATGTCTCGCCGGCCATCTTCACCGACGTCACCCAGCAGATGCGCATTGCCCGCGAGGAAATCTTCGGGCCGGTAATCGCCATCATCGAGGTGAGCAGCTACGCCGACGCCATCGCCAAGGCCAACGACACCGAATACGGCTTGTCGGCCGCCATCGTGACCAGCAACCCGCGCTATGCGCACGACTTTGCGCATGACATCCAGTCGGGCACGGTCAAGATCAACCGCACCACCACGGGCAACCTGATCAACGCCCCGTTCGGCGGCGTGAAGCAATCCAGCACCTCCACGTTCCGCGAGTCGGGCCGGGCAGGGCTGGAGTTCTACACCCAGATCAAGACCGTCTATCGCGGCTGCTGAGCCAGCGCGCACGCGTCAATAGTCAATAGTCAATCGGCATCAACGCATCAAGCAGGAGCAGGACATGAGAAAGGCCATCAAGCTGGAACTGAAGGAAGCCCGTCACATGGTGGCGGCAGCCATCCGCAAGTCCGAGGAAATCGGCGTGCTGGAATCGATCTGCGTGGTTGACGACGGCGGTTACCCGCTGGCGCTGGAACGCATGGACGGCGCGCGCATCACCGGCCCGCAGATCGCCTGGAACAAGGCCTTCACCGCCGCCGGCCACAAGCGCTCCACCCACCTGTTCAACCAGGCGCCCAACGGCCCCGCGCTGCCGGGCAACGAAGCCTTTGGCATCCAGTGGAGCTTCGAGGGCAAGTTCGCCGTGTTCGTGGGCGGCTTCCCGATCGTGGTCAATGGCGAAGTCATCGGCGGCATCGGCCTGAGCGGCGGCAATGGCGAGCAGGACACCGCATGCGGCGTGGCCGCGCTGCAGGCCTTGCAGGAACTGCTGGGCGGCGAAGACCTGAAGGTCCTGGTCGAAGCCGATATCAAGAAGTAGGTCCTTGGGGCTTTCGTATAGGAAGTCCCATGGACCAAGTAACAAGCGGCAGCCCACTAGCCCCATTCTTCACGTCTTCCGAGTCCGCCATGTCCTACCGCATCCATCTCATCGAATCCCAGCAATCGTTTGAAGTCGGTGCCGACGAATCGGTGCTCGATGGCGCCCTGCGCGCCAATGTGCCGATGGCGCATGACTGCCGCTTTGGCGGTTGCGGCACATGCCGCATCAGGCTGGTGGAGGGCACGGTGGCCTATGAGGAGTATCCGATGGGCCTGACGCCAGAGGAAGAGGGCGAGGGCTTTGCGCTGGCCTGCCAGGCGCGGCCCACCACCGACCTGGTGATCAGCACGGCCCGCCCGGGCGAGCCGTGCGCCGAGCCCGCGCGCCATACCGCCGTGATCCGCAACATCGCGTCGCTCAGCGCGGATGTGGTGCACCTCACGCTGGAGCTGCCGCAGGCGCAAGCGCTCGACTACCGGCCCGGGCAGTACCTCAAGATCTTTACCGGCGACGGCATCGCGCGCAGCTTCTCGATGGCGTCGGTGCCAAAGGATCGCACCGTGGACCTGCATGTGCGCCGCATTCCCGGCGGCTACTTTACCGAGCGCCTGCTTGCGGGCCTGCGCTCCGACGACCATCTTGACGTGGAGCTGCCGCTGGGAGGCTTCTATTTCCGCAAGGACGACTATCGCCCGTTGGTGATGGTGGCCACGGGCACCGGGCTGGCGCCGATCAAGAGCATCCTCGAATCGCTGATGGACGATCCGGATTGCCCGCCGGTTTCGCTGTACTGGGGCATGCGCACCCAGGCAGACCTTTACCTGCACGAGCAGATCCAGGCGTGGGGCGCGCGTCTCTACGATTTCCAGTACATCCCCGTGTTGTCGCGTGCCGACGACGCATGGAGCGGCCGGCGCGGCCACGTACAGCACGCCGTTGCCGCCGACCTGCCGGACTTGTCGGAGCATGCCATCTACCTGTGCGGCTCGCCCGACATGATCCGCGACGCCCGCGAGACGTTTCTCGGGCTAGGCGCCAGTGGCGCGCATATCTACGCCGACAGCTTCACCTTCCAACGCAGCTGAACCATTGCGCGGGGGGCGGCCAAGGCGCTGGCCGGCCCGCGCGCCCACCAGACGAACATGTCCGACGACCACGGCAGTGTTCCACCCGCCCACCCGGCGGGCCCCTCCGGCGACAGCCTCGGCTCGCGCCATTCGCCGCTGTTTTCGCGGGTGACTGATACCTTGCGCCAGCGCATCGTCGGCGGCGTGTACCGCCAGGGCGACCGGCTGGTGGAGCATACGCTGTCGGCCGAGCTGGGCGTGTCGCGCGTGCCGGTGCGCGAGGCGCTACGCGCGCTGGCCGCCGAAGGGCTGGTGCGCATCGAGCCGCGCCGGGGCGCGTCGGTGGCATGCCTGTCGGAGCATGTAGCCAGAGAGATGGTGGAGGTGCGCGCCACGCTGGAAGGCCTGAACGCCAAGCTGGCCGCGCAGCGGCGCGATCCACGGCTGGTCGCCGAGTTGCAGGAGGTCCTGCGCCAGGGCAGCGCGGCTGCGTGCGGGGGGGAGGACGAGCGCTTGCTCGCGCTGAATTTCCGCTTCCACGAAGTGCTCGGCAACATCGCCGCCAACAGCGTGCTGCAGGAGATGATGCGTTCGCTGCGCGAGCGCACCGGGCTGGTGTTTGCGCCGGCGCACCGGCTGCGCGCGCAGCAGAACTGGGACGAGCACGCGCAGATCCTGCGCGCTGTGATTGCGGGCGACGCCGACCTCGCCGCACTGCTCGCCACACGCCACGTGTACAGCGCGGCGGAGGCGGCCACGCCTGTCGGCCCCTAGCCCCCGCCGACCCCCGGCCCCTAGCTACGCAGCGCCACGGCAATGGCATGGTCCAGATGCTCCATGCCGAAGGTCACGTCCTGTATCCCGCCATTGACGAAGAAGGACGGCGTGCCGCGCACATGGCTGCCGATGCCGCTATGCTGGTGCTCGCGCACGCGCTGCAGGTAAGTGTGGGCCTTCATGTCGTAGTCATAGCGCTCCAGGTCCAGTTCCAGCGCGGCGGCGTACTCCCGCAGCATCGCCGGCTTGATGCCGTGATGCTGCTCGAATATCTGCTGGTGCATGGGCCAGAACTTGTGCTGTGCCCCTGCCGCCTCGGCCGCCTCCGCGGCGGCCTCCGCCAGCGGGTGCCAGGCCGACAGCGGGAAATGGCGATACACAAAGCGCACGCGGTCGTGGTAGCGGGCGAGCAGGATCTTCACGCCGCCGTAGGCCAGGCGGCAATACTGGCATTCGAAGTCGCCGTACTCCACCACGGTGACGTGGGCCGATGCAGGCCCCAATAAATGGTCGGTCTTTTCAACGGGCGTCGACAGCATGACATTCTCCTTGCAGGATTGGCGCATGGGGGTTGGCTTGCGCGTGCGCTGTGCCCCCCCTCAGGGAATGAACAACTTGTCGATATAGCACCAACGCCAGGTCTCGCCCGGCTCGAACGACTGGATCACCGGATGCGCAGTGGCAAGAAAATGCCGGGTGGCATGCTTGTTGGGCGACTCGTCGCAGCAGCCGACATGGCCGCAGCACAGGCACAAGCGCAGATGCACCCATTCGTCGCCGCTGCGCAGGCATTCCTCGCAGCCTTCTGCGCTGGGTGTGACGGGATGGCTCAATGCAAGGTGCGCACACGCCGTTGTCATTGCGGTACTCCAACGTTGGCCCGGCAGGGCAGGCCCACGCCGCGCCGCACGCGGATGAGCCAGGGTCTTTCATTGTAGGCGGCGAAGATGCGAAGGGAAGCGCGGCTGTCACTGCGCGGCGCGCTTGCGTCGCCTAGACTCAACGGATGGCCGGTCCCGGTCTGAGTTCCCGATTTCCATTTCCCATTTCCCATTTTGCATTTTCCATTGCACACAGGAGGATGGTCATGACCTGCAAGATCCAGGTGGTCTTCTACAGCATGTACGGGCACGTCTACAAAATGGCGGAAGCCGTGGCCGCAGGCGCGCGCGAAGTCGATGGCGCCGAAGTGACGTTGCTCCAGGTGCCGGAGCTGGTCCCAGACGCCGTGTTGGAAAAGAGTGGCGCCAAGGCCGCCCGCGCCGCCTTCGCCCATGTGCCGATGGCGGAGCCGGACAAGCTGGCCGACGCCGATGCCATCCTGTTCGGCACGCCCACGCGGTTTGGCAATATGTGCGCGCAGATGCGCAATTTTCTCGACCA
This sequence comes from Cupriavidus sp. 8B, assembly GCF_054589115.1. Taxonomy (NCBI): domain Bacteria; kingdom Pseudomonadati; phylum Pseudomonadota; class Betaproteobacteria; order Burkholderiales; family Burkholderiaceae; genus Cupriavidus; species Cupriavidus sp. 8B. The sequence continues at coordinate 5,460 of NZ_BAAILO010000282.1, forward strand.
GACCGGCGGGCTGTGGATGAGCGGCGGCCTGGTGGGCAAGGTCGGCAGCGTCTTTACCAGCACCGCCAGCCAGCATGGCGGGCAGGAAACCACGATTACCAGCTTCCACACCACGCTGCTGCACCAGGGCATGGTGATTGTGGGCGTGCCCTACGCCGAAGCGCGGCTGCTGGACATGAGCCAGATCACCGGCGGCACGCCTTATGGCGCGTCCACCATGACGGCGGCCGATGGCTCGCGCCAGCCCAGCGAGAACGAGCTGGCGATCGCAAAGTACCAGGGCCGGCACGTGGCCGGCATCGCGGCGAAGCTGGCGGCGCGCTAGCCGGGCGTTTCGGGCCTTTCAGGCCGGGCGCTCGTTCTCCACCTCGGCCAGCACCGCGTCCAGGGTGTCGGCCAGCAGGTCGGCGTGCGCTTCGGTGAACACCATCGGCGGGCGGATCTTCAGGATGTTGGCCGCTTCGCCGGTGGCGCCAACCAGCACATGGCGGCGGCGCAGCCCGTTGACGATGCGCGCGGTCAGCGCCGTCGCCGGCCGGCTGGCATCGCCGCTATCGAGAAACTCGACCGCCACGAAGAGCCCCGCGCCGCGGATATCGCCGATCAGCGGGTGCCGCGCCGCCACGCCCGCCAGGCGCTCGCGCAGGTACGCGCCAACGCGCCGCACCTGTGCCATGAGTTGCGTCTGCTCGATGACATCAAGCACGGCCATGCCGGCGGCGACGGAAACCGGGTTGCCGCCGAAGGTATTGAAATACCGGCACTCGCGGCCAAAGGCTTCCAGCACCTCGGGGCGCACGGCCAGCCCGGCGAGCGGATGGCCGTTGCCCATCGGCTTGCCCACGGTGACGATGTCGGGCACCACATCATGACGCTGGAAGCCCCAGAACGCGTCTCCGGTGCGCCCCAGTCCCGGCTGCACCTCGTCGGCGATGAACACGCCGCCGGCCGCGCGGATGGCGGCCACCGCCTCCCGCAGGAAGCCGGGCGGATCGGTGAAGATGCCGTCGCTGGAGAACACGGTATCGACCAGCAGCGCGGCGGGGCGGATGCCGTGCGCGCGTAGGTCTTCGATGGCGTGCCGCACGCCTTCGGCAAAGGCCGCGCCGACCTGTGCGGCCGGCACGCGCAAGCTGTCGGGCGCGGGCACGGTACGCACGTTGTCGCCAAGCTTCACGTAGCGCCCGAGCGAGGGCGATGCCTCGGCAATGGACGCGGTGACCCCGTGATAGGCAAAGCGCGTGATGATCAGCCCTTGCGCGCCGGTGTGGGCGCGGGCGATGCGCATGGCAAGGTCGTTGGCCTCGCTGCCGGTGCAGGTGAGCATGGCATGGCCCAGCGCGTCGGGCATGGTGGCCAGCAGGCGCTCGGCGTAATCCAGGATGCCCTCGTGCAGGTAGCGCGTATGCGTGTTCAGCTGCGCCGCCTGGCGGGCGATGGCATCGACTACATGCGGATGGCAATGGCCGACGGACGCCACGTTGTTGTACGCATCGAGGTAGCGCTCGCCGCTGGCGCCGTAAAGCCATACGCCTTCGCCGCGCACGATGTGCAGCGGCTCGTCGTAGAACAGGCGGTACGCGGGCCCGAGCACGCGAGCGCGCCGCTCGGCCAGTTCGGCAACGCAGGGGATAGCTGCGGCAATGGTCATCGGATTCCTTGGTGTCGTGGTCAAGCCAGCCCGCAGGCCTGGCGCAGGACGTTGCGCGCTTGCTCCGTCGGGATGGCGTCACAGGCCGCCAGCCGTTGCCAGGAGACCGCGTTGTTGCGCAGCAGGTAAGGGGCGTTCTCCGGATGCCGCGCGGCGCGCCAGCCACTGATGGCTACCACCATCACCAGCCGGGCCTGCACCAGGTCGAACAGCACGGCGATCTCGTCCGCCTCCAGGGGCAGCACCGCGTGGTACGCGGCGACAAAGTCCGCCAGCGTGGCCATCGTGTCGCCGGTCGGGTCGACCTGATAGGCGGCGGCCACGGCCAGGTCGTCGATCAGCGGCGCATGGACCATGTCGCCAAAATCCAGCACCCCCGCGATGCGCGCATGATCTTGCGGGTCGACCAGCACGTTATAGATATTGAAATCGTTGTGGATCGGCTGGGCCCGCAGGCGCGCCAGCCGGGGCTGCACGTTGGCGGCAAAGCGATCCAGCGCGCGCGTTGCCAGCGCGCGGCGCGCCGCGTCCGGGACGCTGTCGAGCAGCCCGCGCACGCGGTCGGCGCGCTGGATGTCCCATGGCAGCTCCAGTTCGCCGGCGGGATGGCGCAAGCCGCGCAGCGCCAGGTCGAGCCGTGCCAGCGTGCGCGCCAGCGCCCGTGCCTGCGCTTGCGAGCGCTGCGCCTTGGGCAGCGGCTCGCCCGGCAGGTAGCTGAACAGGCGCACCACGCGCGCTTCGCCGCCCGGCGGCTGCGCGATCAGCGACGGCTGGCCCGCCAGGGTCGGCACGATGCGCTGCACGGGCAGGGCGGGATCGGTCGCGGCGATGTGCAGCAGCGCCTGGGTCTGGAAGTCCGCCACCAGCGGCAGCTCGGCGGGATGGGAGACCTTGAGCATGTAGCTTGCCGCCGGCGTCTCGAGCAGGAAGTTCCGGTCGCGCTCGCCGCTCAGCGGGGAGAGCCGGCCCGCCAGCCCATAGTGCTGCGTGAGCAGCGCCATCGCCCACGCCGCAGGGACTTCGGGCGAGCCTTCGCTAAGCACATCGGCGGCGGCCAGCGCCGCGCTTGCCGGCCCGTTCATGCTGCGCTCGCGAAGCCGCGCAGCGCGCTGGACAGGTTGGGCCCGAGGTCGTCGGAGAGATACCCGCCTTCCTGCACCAGCACCGTCGGCAGGCCCAGCCGCGCGATTTCCGCAGTGATGAGGGCGAAGCCGGGCGTGGTGACGGCCAGCGCCTGGTACGGATCGCGCTCGTGCGCGTCCAGCCCCAGCGCCACTACCAGCGCGCCGGGCGCGAAGGCGCGGATGCTCTGGCACACGTCGCGCAGCGCCGCCAGGTAGGCCTCGTCGCCGGTGCCGCGTGCCAGCGGGCGGTTGATGTTGTAGCCGAGGCCTTGCGCCTCGCCGCGCTCGTGCGCATGGCCGGTGAAAAAGGGCGTGAACAGCATCGGGTCGCCATGCAGCGACACGGTCAGCACATCGTTGCGGCGATAGAAGATGCCCTGCGTGCCGTTGCCGTGGTGCATGTCGATGTCGAGGATGGCGACGCGGTCATGGTGGCGGCGCAGGTGCTGCGCGGCAATGGCGGTGTTGTTCAGGTAGCAGAAGCCGTTGGCGCGGTCCGCATAGGCGTGGTGGCCGGGCGGGCGGCACAGCGCGTAGGCGGCGCGTTCCCCGTCGGCGACCAGTTGCGCGGCGTGGGTGGCCACGTCGGCAGACCCGGCCGCCGCGCGCCAGGTGTTGGGCCCGATGGAGCAGGCGGCGTCGCCCATATGGAAGCCGGCCTGGCCGACCACGCTGTCGGGGTAGGTGCAGGGCTGCCCGGGGAAGGGATGGATGTTGGGCAAGACCTCTTCGGAGGCGTCGGGCAGCAGTTGCCAGCGGTCATACGCGGTTTCCAGGAAACGCAGGTATTCCGGCGTGTGGATCGCGGCGCGCGGGCCCGGGCCGTGATCGGCGGGGGCGATCACGTCGTGGCCGTCGGCGCGCACTGCCGCCAGCAGGCGCAGGGCGCGCTCGGGCTGCTCGTTGCTGCGCTTCATCCTGCCGCGCACCATGAATGCGTGCGGATCGTGGTCGAGATGCAGATCGCTGTAGACGACTTTCATAGGACGGACTCCATCGGGGGCGCCTCGGCGACGCCTTGTTTTTGCATGAACACCGCCCGGACATGGACCCAGGCGTCATCGATATGGAAGCGCACCGCGGCTTGCGCGGCGGCTTCGTCGCGCCGCGCAATCGCCTCGGCGATGGGGCGGTGGGTCTCGGCCACGGCCTTCGGGTCGTGGTACACGCTGTCGATCAGCGCCACGATCATGCGGATCTCCGTTTGCATCATGGAGAACATGCGGTGCAGGTAGGCATTGCCGGACAGCTCGCAGATGGCCGTGTGGAACGCCAGGTCGCGCGCCACCCGCTCGATCTGCGGCAGTGATTCGGCCTCCTGCACCATGCGGTCGACCATGGCCACAAGCTGCTTGAGTCCGGCCTCCGGCGCCTGCTTGCAGGCGAGCGATGCCGCCATCAGCTCCAGGTTCAGCCTTACCTGGAACAGGTCATCGATCTCGCGCACCGTCACCGTGCGTACCGCAAAGCCATGGCGCGGGCGCGAGACCAGCACGCCTTGGCGTTCCAGCCGCCGCGCCGCCTCGCGCACCGGCGCGCGGCTGACATTCATGCGGCGGGCGATGTCCGCCTCGACAATGCGGCTGCCGGGTGGCAGCCGGCCTTCGACGATGGCCTGGGTGAGCTGGGCCTCCACCGCGGCCACCAGGTCGGAGACCTCGATGGAGGCAAAGGGAGAGGATTCTTCGAACGCGGAATCAGACATGGGCTTAGTCCTTGGGTCGGGCTACGACGGGATGCACCGACGGCGCTGGCCGTGCGCGCAACGCGAGGTAGCCGCCCGACAGCATGATCAGCACGATGCCCGCCAGCGCGATGCCATCGGGCGGGCGCTGGAAGACAAAGGTGCTGATCAGCACGGCGAGCAGCAGTTGAAAGTAATTGAGCGGCGCGAGCGTGGAGGCGGCAACGCGCCGGAAGGCGGCGAGCAGCAGCAGCTGGGCCAGGCCGCTGCAGGCGCCGCCGGCCATCATCAGCAAGATGTCCGGCGCGCACGGCATGACCTCGGGCAGCGTGGCCAGCGCGGGCACGCCGGTCACCACCAGGCAGATCAGCGCGGTCCAGGCGTAGAGCACCGGCCCCGCGACCTCGCCGGCTAGCCGGCGCGTCAGCAGCTGGAAGGCCGCGTAGCACACGGCCGAGACCATCATCAGCACCGTGCCGGCAAAGGGCAGGTCGCCGCCGGGCCGCACGATCAGCAGCATGCCGCCAAAGCCGGCCAGCACCGCCGCCCACTGCGCGGAGCCCACCCGTTCGCCCAGCACCGCCGGCGACAGCGCCACCATGATCAGCGGCGCGGTGAAGTAGATCGCCGTGGCCTCGGCCAAGGGCATGTACACCAGCGCCGCCATGAAGCAGCTGGCCACGATGCCAAGGGCCAGCCCGCGCGCCAGCAGCAGCCACTTGCAGGGCGCGCGCCACAGCTTCAGGTCGCCTGCGCGCACCAGCCACACCAGCGCGATGACGCTCACCGACACATAGCGGGTGAGGTTCATCATCGGCGCCGAGTGGTCGCGCAGCATCCACTTGCAGAAGGCGTCGTAGCTGGCGAACGCCACCAGCGCGCAGAAGAACAGCACGATGCCGTCGCGGCGCGCGCTCGCCGTGGTAAGCCGCAGCGACGGATTGGCCGGGCCGGTCATCAGGCCGCAGCCTTGTTGCCGCCATTGCTGCTGGCCGGGAACTCACGCTCGGCCGCCACCATGGCGCGCTCGAAACGCGCGAACAACTCGTTGATCTGCGCCTCGGTGATGATCAGCGGCGGGCAGAAGGCGATGGTGTCGCCCATGGCGCGCACGATCAGGCCTTGCTCCTGCGCCAGCCGCGCCAGGCGCGGGCCAGCCTTCTGCGCCGGGTCGAAAGCGCGCCGCGCCGCCGGATCCGCCGCCAGCTCGATCGCGCCCAGCAGGCCGACCCCGCGCACCTCGCCCACCAGCGCGCGCCCTGCGTAAGCCCGCAGCGCCTGCTGGAAGCGGGGCGTGACCGCGTTCACGTGATCGAGGATGCGGTCATCCTCGTAGACGCGCAGCGTTTCGAGCGCCACCGCCGTGGTGACCGGATGGCCCGAGTAGGTGAAGCCATGGCCAAAGGTGCCGATCTTGCCGCTGTTGGCGGCAATCGCCACGTGCACATTCTCCGACACCATCACAGCCGAGATCGGCATGTAGCCGGAGGACAGCGCCTTGGCGCAGGTGAGTATGTCGGGCTGCATGCCGTAGGTGGTGGAGCCGAACATCGCACCGGTCCGCCCGAAGCCGCAGATCACCTCGTCGGCGATCAGCAGGATGTCATGGCGGCGCAGCACGGCCTGGATCTCGGCGAAGTAGGTGGCCGGCGGCACAATCACGCCGCCCGCGCCCATCACCGGCTCGGCAATGAAGGCACCGATGGTGTCCGGGCCCTCGGCCTGGATCAGCGCTTCCAGTTCCTGCGCGAGGCGGCTGGCGAAGGCGGCTTCGCTCTCGCCCGGCGCGCCGTAGCGGTAGTGGTGCGGGCACCCGGCGCGCAGGATGCGGTCGATCGGCAAGTCGAAATCGCGGTGATTGGCTTGCAGGCCGCTAAGGCTCGCCGCCGCCACCGTGACGCCGTGATAGGCGTTGGTGCGCGCGATGATCTTCTTCTTGTCCGGCTTGCCGATGGCGTTGTGGTAGTACCAGACCAGCTTGACGGCGGTGTCGTTGGCCTCCGAGCCGGAGTTGGCGAAAAACACCTTGGACATCGGCACCGGCGCCATCGCGACGAGCTTCTCGGCCAGCATGATGGCCGCCGGGTTGGAGCGGTGGTTGAAGGTGTGATAGTAGGGCAGCGTGCGCATGGCCTGCACGCCGGCCTCGATCACGCGCGCATGGCTGAACCCGAGCGAGCTGCACCACAGGCCCGACATGCCCTCCAGGTAGCGCTTGCCCTGGTCGTCCTCCACATAGATGCCGTCGCCCTTGGTGATGACGAGCGGGCCGACGCCGGGGTGGGCGGCCAGGTTGGTAAAGGGATGCAGATGGGCCGCGATATCGTCGGCGGCAAGGGCAGCGTGCGAGGGCAAGGCGACGGTCATGTCAGTGACGTCCTGTTGTAGGTATCGGGTGGCGGGGCAGGGAGCATGCAAAGCAAAGTTTCATCGGACTTCCGCATGGCTTGGTCGTACCAGCGGTTGGCGTCAGGCGGCGCGTTGCCGGACGGTGGGCGAACATGAAAGGCCGATCAACCATACGAATCAATATCCCCGTGCCGGGTCGACTGCCACGGCAGGCCGCTGCCCGCGGCACAGCTGGGCCAGATTATCCAGCGTCTGGCGCGCGATCGTGGCCGAATCGGTGCGTGCCGCCACGTGCGGCGTGACTGTGACGCGCGGATGCCGCCAGAACGGGTGCTCGGATGGCAGCGGCTCGTGCTGGAAGGCGTCCAGCGTGGCCGCGCCCAGCGTGCCGTCGTCCAGCGCGCGCAGCAGGTCGGCCTCGACCAGGTGGCTGCCGCGGCCCACGTTGATCAGATGCGCGCCGCGCGGCAGGCGGGCGAACAGGTCGGCGCACAGGAAGCCTTGCGTCTGCGCGGTGAGCGGCAGCAGGCAGACCAGTGCGTCGCAGCCCGCCAGGAAGGCATCCAGCCCGTCCTGGCCGTGGAAGGCTTCGACGCCCTCGGGCAGATCCGCCTTGGGGCTGCGGCTCCAGCCGCGCACCGCATAGCCCACCGCCTGCAGCGCGTGGGCGCTGGCAATGCCCAGCGTGCCAAGCCCTGCGATGCCCACGCGATGCCGTGATGGCGCCACGATGGGCTGCTCCTGCCACTGCCCGGCTGCCGCGCTGGCCAGATACGCGCCCATGCTGCGCTGATGCTGGATCACGGCCCACGTCACGTAGGCCGTCATGCTGCCGGCCATGGCGGTATCCACGATGCGGCAGACGGTTGGCCCGCACGGCAGGTCCGGATCGCTGCGCAGGTGGTCGATGCCCGCGCCCAGCGACTGCACCAGGCGCAGCCTTGGCATGGCCGCCAGCACGCCAGGCGGGGGCGCCCAGCAGACCGCGGCATCGATGTCGTCGAGCGCTCCCAGGTCGGGGCCGACCCGAAGGTCCAGCCCGGGCGCCTCCGCGCGGAAGGCGGGGACGAGGTAGTTCATGTCGAGCACGCTGCTAAGCAGTGCCACGCAGGGTGGTTTATTTGTCGTCGTGTCCATCGTCTCCATCGTGTCCAATGTGTCGGCCAGATTGTCGGGGTCGGTACGGGTCATGCGTAGCCTCCGACCGCTTCCAGGCGGCCTGGCTCCGGTGCCTCCGCAACTTCCTGCGCCCGGGTCAAGCGCGGAATGGCTTCGATCAGCTTGCGCGTGTACGGATGCTCGGGCGCGCTCAGCACGCGGGCCGTCTCGCCGTACTCAACCACCTCGCCCCGCTGCATGACGGCGATCTTGTCGCACATCTGCGCCGCCACGCGCAGGTCGTGGGTGATGAAGACCATGGCCAGCTTGAACTGCTCGCGCACCTTGGCGAACAGCTCCAGCACCTGCGCCTGCACCGACACATCCAGCGCGGAGACGGGCTCGTCCGCCACCAGCAGCTCCGGCTGCATCGCCAGCGCCCTTGCAATGCCGATGCGCTGGCGCTGCCCGCCGGAGAACTCGTGCGGGTAGCGCTCGGCCGCCTCCGGTCCCAGCCCGACCAGCCCGAGCAACTCCAGCGTGCGAGCCTGTGCCTCCTGGCGCGACACGCCCTGTGCGATGGGGCCGGCAGCGATGGCCGCACCGATCCGATGCCGGGGATTGAGCGATGCGTACGGATCCTGGAACACCATCTGCAGCTTGCCGCCCGCGCGCTGCAGCAGCCCGCCGCCTTGCGACAGGTTGCGCCCGTTGATCACGATGCGCCCGCTGTCGAACGGCGCCAGGCCGACGATGCAACGGCCCACCGTGGATTTGCCGGAGCCCGATTCGCCCACCAGCCCGAGCGTCTGCCCGCGCAGCAGCTCGAAGTTCACGTTGCGCGCGGCCTGCACCTCGCGCCCGCGCCGCAGCAGGCTGCCGCCGGTGCGATAGGTCTTGCACAGGTCCTGCACCTGCAGCACGCGGTTGACCTCGACCTCCACGGGAGGCTGGCGCAAGTGGCCGCCGGGAATGGCGCTGATCAGCTTGCGTGTATAGGCATGCTGCGGATCGGTCAGCACGCGCGCGGCCGGCCCGGCCTCGACGATGGTGCCGGTCTGCATCACCACCACCTGGTCGGCGATCTCGGACACCACGCCAAAATCGTGCGTGATGAACAGCACGGCCATGCCGCGCCGCTTCTGCAGATCGCGGATCAGTTGCAGGATCTGCGCCTGGGTGGTCACGTCGAGCGCGGTGGTGGGCTCGTCCGCAATCAACAGGCGCGGTTCCAGCGCCATGGCGCACGCGATCATCACGCGCTGGCGTTGGCCGCCCGACAGGCGGAAGGGATAGCTGTCGTACAGCAGCTCCGGATCGGGCAGGCCGACGTCGGCCAGCGCCGCCACGATGCGCTTGCGCTTGTCGGCCGCGCCCAGCCGCTGGTGCGCGTCGAACACTTCGGCGATCTGGTCGCCGATGCGCATCACCGGGTTGAGCGCCGTCATGGGTTCCTGGAACACCATGCCTATCTTCTGCCCGCGCAACTCGCGCATGGCGTCGTCATCCAGTTGCAGCAGGTCCTGGCCCTCAAACAGGATGCGCCCGGCAACCGGCTCCACATGCGGGCGCGGCAGCAGGCCCATCACCGCATTGGCGATCATGGACTTGCCCGAGCCCGACTCGCCCACCACGCATAGTGTCTGGCCGGCCGCAAGCATCAGCGAGGCGCCCTGCACCGCCAGGGCGCGGTCGCCGCCGGCCGGCAGGCGGATGCTCAGGTCCTGGATATCTAGTACCGGTGTGCTCATCGTCCACTCCCGCCAAGGCGCGCGTTGAGCGCGTCGTTCAGGCCTTCGCCCACCATGTTGAGCGCCAGCACCGTCAGCAGGATGGCCGTGCCGGGAAACACCGCCATCCACCAGGCCTGGCGCAGCACCGTGCGCGCCGAGCCCACCATATAGCCCCAGCTCATGTGGTTGGGGTCGCCCAGGCCTAGGAAGCTCAAGCTGGATTCCAGCAGGATGGCGGTCGCCACCATCAGCGAGGCCATCACCACGATCGGCGAGCTGGCATTGGGCAGGATCTGCGACAGGATGATGCGCGGCGTCGACTGCCCGGCCAGCTTGGCGGCCTGCACAAAGTCGCGCTGGCGCAGCGTGAGGAACTCGCTGCGTACCAGCCGCGCCACCGGCGGCCAGGAGACGATGGCGATGGCAGCCACGATGGAGCCGATCGACGGCTCGAAGATCGCCACCAGCACCAGCGCTAGCGCAAAGCTCGGCACCGCCTGGAACAGCTCGGTAAAGCGCATCAGCGCCGCATCGATCCAGCCGCCGAAGTAGCCTGAGATAGCGCCCAGCGTTACGCCGATCAGCAGCGAGACCACGGTGGACACCACGCCGATCAGCAGCGAGATGCGCGCGCCGTGGATCACGCCCGCCAGGATGTCGCGCCCCATGGTGTCGGTGCCCATGGCAAAGCCGGGCTCCTGCATCGGCTGCAGGAACGGCTGCTGCACCATGTCCCAGGGATCGTGCCCGGCCATCCACGGGCCGAACAGCGCAAGCACGGCAAAGCCCACCAGTACCACCATGCCGAGCACGGCTGCCTTGTTGCGGCAGAACCGCCGCCAGAAAGTGTTTTTCATTGCATCTCGATCCGCGGGTCGACCAGCGTGTAGACAAAGTCGGTCAACAGGTTGAACAACACGGCCATGGCCGCGGTGACCAGGAAGCAGCCCAGCAGCAGGTTGTAGTCACGCTGCAGCAGGGCGTCGAACATCAGGCGGCCAATGCCGGGCCAGGCGAACACCGTCTCGGTCAGCACCGCGCCGCCGATCATGCCGCCGGCCTGGATGCCGGCCAGCGTCACCACCGGCAGCAGGGCGTTGCGCAGGATGTGGGCACGCTGGATGCGCCCGGGCCGCACGCCCTTGGCGCGCGCGGTCTTGACGAAATCCATCTGCGCCACCTCCAGCATCGAGGCGCGCGTCATGCGGGCATACACCGCCATGTAGAACAGCGCCAGCGTGAGCGCGGGCAGCACCAGGTGCGTGGCAATGTCGAACACCAGCGCCAGGCCATGCAGGTCCGCCCCCACGGTGAAGTAGCCAAAGCCGGGCAGCCAGTCGAGCTTGACCGAGAACAGCAGCACCGCCATCATCGCCAGCCAGTACAGCGGCGTGGCGTAGAACACCAGCGCGAAGAGGGTGATGGCGTTGTCCACCCAGCTCCCCGCGCGCCGGCTCGCCCACGCCCCCAGCACCACGCCGAACAGCACCGAGAGCAGGAAGGCGCTGCCGGTCAGGATCAGCGTGGCGGGCAGGCGCTGCAGGATCAGGTCCAGCACCGGCTGCTGCTGGCGGTACGAGTAGCCCAGGTCCAGGTGCACCACGTGCCCGAGGTAAGTGGCAAGCTGCTCCGGCACCGGCTTGTCCAGCCCGAACTGCGTGCGCAACTGCGCCACGAACTGCGGGTCGGATGCGCCGGCCTCGCCGGCCATCACCGAGACGGGGTCTCCCGGCGCGGCCCGGATCAGCAGGAAATTGACGGTCGCGATGACCAGGATTGCGATCACGCCCTGTACCACCCGGCCTAGCATGCGCTGCGTACGACTCATGGCTTTGCCCCAGAGATGAAGATGACTGCCATCACGCCAGCCAGGCGCGGCCGATGCCGTCGTTCAGGCCAATGCCGGAACTGATGGGATTGTTGATGCGGCTGCGGTACAGCGTGGGGAAGTTGAGCTCGTGCAGCCACACCACCGGCATCTCGTCGACCAGGATCTTCTGCACCTCAACGTAGATCGCCGCGCGCTTGGCCGGGTCGATCTCGCGCGCGCCAGCCTGGAACAGCTCGTCGACCTTGGCGTTGCGATAGCCCTCGACGTTGTTGAACGGCGAGCCCTGCGCGATATTGTCCGAGGTGTAGTTGCGCGCCACGCCCAGCGCCGGGTCGCCGTACTGGTAGACGTAGGTGAAGGCCAGGTCGTAGTCCCACTTGTTCAGCCGCTCGCCCCAGCCCGCCACGTCGGTGGGGGTCATCTCGATCTTCACGCCGGCCTGTTGCAGGTTCTGCCGCACGATCTCGGCGGAGCGGGTCCAGGTTTCGCCGTAGGGCAGGGGCAGCAGGCGCAGGGTTTCGCCCTTGTAGCCGGATTCGGTGAGCAACTGCTTGGCGCGAGCCAGGTCGCGCGGATACTTGGCCACGTCGGTGCTGGCGTACTTGATGTGGCTGTTGAAGGGGCCGGTGGCGCTCTTGGCATAGCCTTGCCATGCCACCTTGGCGATCGCGTCGCGGTCGATGGCAAAGGCCAGCGCCTGGCGGAACTTGATGTTGTCCATCGGCGCCTTGCGGTTGTTGACCCACAACCACGAGTGCGGCGCGAAGAATTCCCAGCCCTTGGTGGTGACCTGCACGCCGGGCAGCTTGCTCAGGCGCGCCACATCGAAGTACTCCACCGCGCCGCCGGGCACCAGGTCGACCTTGCCGGACTCGAACGCCGCGGCGCGCGCCGAGGCATCGGGGATCACGTGGAAGTACACGCTGTCGACCAGCGGCACGTCGGGCTGGTGATACGCATCGTTGCGCACCAGCTGGATGTACGAGCCGCGCACCCATTCCTTGAACTTCAGCGGGCCGGTGCCGATGGGCTTGGCGTTGGCGGGGTTGGTCAGGAAATCCGTGCCTTCGTAGATATGCTTGGGCACCATGGGCATGGTGCCCACTTCGAAGATGCCGAGGAACGGGCTAAACGGGTACTTCAGCTTGAACTCCACCGTCAACGGGTCCACCGCGCGGATGCTCTCCACCGCCGCCAGGTTGGCGCGCAGCCGGGCGTGCGTCTTGCGCAGGAACACATCGGCGGAGAACACCACGTCTGCCGCGGTGAACGGCTTGCCGTCATGCCAGGTGACCTTGGGCTTGAGCTTGAACGTGTACAGGGTGCCGGCCGGGTTCACCGTCCAGGAGGTCGCCAGCGCCGGCAGCGGTTCCAACTTCTCGTCATAGCGCAGCAAGCCCTCGTAGATGTTGCCGGAGATCAGCTGGGTGGGGCCGTTCTGGGTAATGCCGATCATCAGGCCGGAAGGCTCAGGCTGGACGAGCGCGTTGATCACGCCGCCCTTCTTGCCGGCCGCGAGGACGTGGAACGGCACGCCGGCGAGCGACAGCCCGGTGGTGGCAACACCCATTTTGATCAGTTGGCGACGATTCATTGCGGAACTCTCCTGGGGGCTAGGGATAGATGACTGGCAAGACGTAACAGGCAAGACGTAACGGGTAAGGCGGGCGGGGCGGGCAGGGCCTCAGTCGCGGTACGACGTGGCAGCGGCCGGCTCCAGCCGCTCCAGCAAGGCGCGCCATTCCCGCGCGTACGGGTCGGCCGCGCCGGGCAGGCGGTTGGTGTCGCCACTCTCGTACTGGCGCGCGGTCCTCTCGCAAATGGCTTGGGGCACCGGATTGACCAGCTGGCCGCTGGACTGGATCGCCACCTGCACGCGGCAGGCGCGCTCCAGGTTGTGCATGAGGATGAACGCCTCGGCCACGCTGCGGCCCAGTGTGACCAGGCCATGGTTGCGCAGGATCAGGGCGCGCTTGTCCGGGCCGAGGTCGGCCACCAGGCGCACGCGCTCCTCATGGTCCAGCGCAATGCCCTCGAAGTCGTGGTACGACACCCGGTCATGGAATTGCAGCGCCCACTGGTTGGACGGCTGCAAGCCGCAGGCCAGCGACGATACCGCCACGCCTGCCACGGTATGCGTATGCAGCACGCAGACGGCGTCATGCCGGGCAGCGTGCACGGCGCTATGGATGGTGAAGCCAGCGGGGTTCACGTCTTGCCCGGGCGGGCCGCTGATGATGTTGCCGTCCAGGTCGATGCACACCAGCGAAGACGCGGTGATATCCCGGAACAACATCCCGAACGGGTTGATCAGGAAGCGGTCCTCGGTGCCCGGCACCCGGGCCGAGATATGGGTGTAGATGCTGTCGTCCATGCCATACAGGGCGACCAGGCGGTATGCGGCGGCGAGATCTTCACGCACCCGTTGCTCGGCCTCGGAGATGGCGGGAACCAGGCGGGAAGAGACGTTGTTGCCCATGTTTGTGTTTCCTTGGATTGGCGATTAGGTCACTGTAGGTCGATGGTCAGCTGTCGACAGTTGGCACTTATACCGATTACGCAAAGTTCAGGCCACGTGTTCAATTTGCAGCCGGATTTGTTGCGGTGCGGGGTGCAAGGCCTTGATTCCTAACAAAATCTCGTCTTGCATGGGCGTGGATGGCACGCCGCCGGGCGATGCTGGAGGCTTGCCTGGAAATGGTGCGACGCGCAAAAAATGGGCGTTGGCCGGCGTGTTTGCGGGCCAGGGATCGGGGATGGGGCGCGGCGCACTGCTTGGTGGCACGCAGAAATTGCAGGGTTTGGTGACCGGCAAACGTCGCGCAAGCGCCGTATTGAGCACATGACCAGCGCAGAGGTGCCATCCGGCACTCTCGCAGCACGGAGAAATGCCGCTGCTGGAAATATAAGCAGGGTTCAGGGCTGGAGTGTGCGAAGATGCGCGCACAGCGGCGCTGCGAATACGCGCGGCCGGCTGTCTGGACCGGACCCCAGTCGCACCCCACGACTTTCCGCCTGCGGCCTTGCCCCTGGTTCAGTTCTTCCCCGAAGCATGCTGCCTTCCCGCTGGCCTCAAGGCCACCATGGCTGTCATGCCCCCGCGTTTCCCGCTCCCTTTCACCCCTGCGCCGTTCAACGCCAGGAACGGGCGCCAATTGTCCGTCATCGTACCGACACCGCACTCCATCCATGGCAACGTGACGATAGCGGTCAGGTCCATGCCCAATGGCGCGGCTACCTTCGCATCGGGCTCGAAGATTCCGGTCCCCTGGCGAGATAACTGCGGCGGCCTGGCTAATAACGCGGAGTCGGGAAAGGAGCGTTCCATGTTAGGAACCGTTTTACTGGTCGTGCTTGTGCTCGTCTTGCTCGGTGCGATGCCGACGTGGCCGCACAGCCGTTCCTGGGGCTATATGCCCAGCGGCGTGCTAGGCCTGCTGCTGGTCGTGGTGCTGGTGTTGGTACTTCTGGGCCGCCTGTAGACGAGAATACACTCGCCTTGGCGCAACAGTCCGCGAAGCGATCGCGTGATGGCCGGCAAGCTTCAGGCTTGCCGGCCAGCCGTTTTTAAGGAGGCGAGCCCGCCTCCCGATCCCCGTTGGCAACCAAGGCGTCCATGTATTCAGTGCTAGGCCGTACGTTTGAGTACGCATCCACCCCTTCGCCGTGGGATGACAAGGCGCCAGTGCGGGAGGAGCTGTTCGGGATCGAGCGGCTGGAGCAGCATGCGCAAAGCCTTGCCGCGGCCCAGCCTGTCACGTCGAAGCCGCCGCGCGTGCGCACGTTGCGCAGCCGCCTCAATGACAATGCCGAAGTATTGCTCGCGGCCTACCGGGCCGGCGCGGCGGAACTGGAGAGCGGCAGGGCCGTGGTGCCCGCGGCCGAATGGCTGCTGGACAACTACCACCTGGTGGAAGCGCAGATCCGCGAGATCCGCGATGACCTGCCGCCCGGCTACTATCGCCAGCTGCCCAAGCTCAGCGAGGGGCCATTCGCGGGCTATCCCCGGGTGTTTGGCCTTGCCTGGGCCTTTGTCGCGCATACCGACAGCCATATCGACCCGGACACCCTGCGGCGCTTCATAGCCGCCTACCAGCGTGTGCAGCCGCTGACCATCGGCGAGCTGTGGGCGGTGGCCATCACGCTGCGCATCGTCCTGATCGAGAACCTGCGCCGCCTGGCCGAGCAGATAACCGCCGGGCGCATCGCCCGCGCCGACGCGGACGATCTGTCGAAGCAGCTGCTCAAGTCGGGCTGCGCCCGGTCGGCGCTCGACACGGATATCGCCTCGCGCGCCGCTGCGCCCTTGTCGGAACTGTTTGCCGCGCAACTGGCCAAGCGCCTGCGGGACCAGGACCCACGGACCACGCCCACCCTGGCCTGGCTGGAAGAGCGGCTCGGGCGGCAGGGCGCGTCCATCGAGGGTGTGGTGCGGCATGCCCAGCAGCGCCAGGGTGCGTCCAACGTGACGGTGCGCAATGTCATCACCAGCATGCGGCTGATTTCCGATATCGACTGGGCCGAACTGTTCGAGAGCGTGAGCCTGGTCGACGCGCGTTTGCGCGATGGCAGCGGCTATGCCGAAATGGATTTCCCCACCCGCAATCTTTACCGCAGCGCGATTGAGCAGCTTGCGCGCGGCTCACTGGCCTCGGAGCTGGAGATCGCCGATCTCGCGCTGGCCACGGCACGCGCCGCGGCGGCCGGCACCGCCGATGCAGCGCAGGCGGAGCGCATCGGGGACCCGGGGTATCACCTGATCGCCGAGGGCCGGCGCGCCTTCGAGCGCGTGATCGGCTTCCGTGCCCCGGCGCGTCTGCGGTTTTCCCGCCTCAATATCGCGCTGGGCATTGGCGGCTATATGGGCGCCATCCTGCTGGTCACCCTCGCGCTGCTCGGCGGCTCGCTCTGGTTGCTTGCGGCGGCGGCCATGCCGGCGCTCCACGGCGGCTGGCTCGCGTTGGTCGGCTTGCTGGGCTTCGTGCCAGCCAGCGAGGTGGCAACGGCGGTGGTCAACCGCGGCATCGCCTGGCTCTTTGGCGCATCCATCCTGCCGGGGCTTGAGCTCACGGCAGGCGTGCCGCAAGCGTTGCGCACGCTGGTGGCCGTGCCCACGCTGCTATCGGGCGAAGCCAGCCTGCGCGAGCAGATCGAGCGCCTGGAGGTGCACCACCTCGCCGGCGCCGGTGGCGACCTGACCTTTGCGCTGCTCACCGATGGCACCGACGCCGACCAGGAAGCCATGCCGGGCGACGCGGCCCTTTTGGCGGTGGCGGCCGAAGACATCGGCGAGCTGAATCGCCGCTACGGGCCGGGTCCCGCCGGCGACCGCTTCCTGCTGTTGCACCGGCACCGCATATTCAACGCCGGAGAAGGCAAGTGGATGGGATGGGAGCGCAAGCGCGGCAAGCTCCATGAACTCAACCGCCTGCTGCGCGGCGCCACGGACACCAGCTTTATGCCTGTCTACGGCCGGCCGCCCCAGGTACCGCCCGATGTGCGCTACGTGATCACGCTCGATGCCGACACGCGCTTGCCGCGCGACGCGGCACTCCGGCTGATCGGCAAGATGGCCCACCCGCTGAACCGGCCAAGGTTCGACGACAAGCTGCAGCGCGTGGTTGGCGGCTACGCCATCCTGCAGCCACGCGTCACGCCATCCCTGCCGGTGGGCAGCGAGGGTTCGTTCTATCAGCGCATCTTCTCGGCGCCCGGCGGCATCGATCCCTATGCGGCTGCGGCATCGGACGTGTACCAGGACATCTTCGGTGAGGGTTCCTATACCGGCAAGGGCATCTATGACGTGGATGCCTTCGAGGCCGCGCTGCACGGCCGCGTGCCGGAGAACGCGGTGCTCAGCCATGATCTGTTCGAGGGCTCGTTCGCCCGTGCCGGGCTGGCCTCGGACATCGAAGTCGTCGAGGATTTCCCCGCGCGCTATGACGTGGCGGCCAAGCGCCAGCATCGCTGGACACGTGGCGACTGGCAGCTCCTTGACTGGATCTTGCGCGGCCGCAAGGGCAGCCAGGCGGTGCCGATGCTCGGCCGCTGGAAGATGCTGGACAACCTGCGGCGCTCGGTGCTCGCGCCGTCGCTGCTGCTGTGCTTTGGCGCGTGCTGGCCGCTGCCGCCCGGTGCCGCCTTGCGCGGCACGCTGCTGTTGCTGGCGGCCATGGCGATTCCCGCCTTATTGCCCGGCGTGTTTTCCGTCATTCCCCATCGTGCCGGCATCCGGCTGCGCAACCACGTGGGGATGCTGTGGGACGACCTGCGCGCGGCCATCGCGCAGGTGCTGCTGACGCTGGCGTTCCTGCCCGACGTGGCCTGGCGCATGAGCGACGCCATCGCGCGCACGCTGGCGCGGCTGCGCTTTACGCGTCGCCACCTGCTGGAGTGGACCACGGCCGCCCAGTCCATGACCAGCCCCCGGCTCGACCTGGCGGGCTCTTACCGGCAGATGACGGGCGGCGTATTGCTGACGCTGGCGCTGCTTGCGGGCACGCTGGCCTTCGCGCCCGCCTCCTGGCCGCTCGCGCTGCCCCTTGGATTGCTCTGGCTCGCCGCGCCAGTGCTGGCGCTGTGGGCCAGCCGGGCGCCAAAGGTGGCAAGGCGGCTGGTGGTGTCGGACGCGGACACGCGCGAGCTGCGCCTGACCGCGCGCCGCACCTGGCGCTTTTTCGAGACCATGGTCACGCCGGCGGACAACATGCTGCCGCCCGACAATTTCCAGGAGCGCCCGAAACCGGTCCTTGCGCACCGGACCTCGCCCACCAATATCGGCCTGTACCTGCTATCGGCCATCGCTGCGCGCGACTTTGGCTGGAGCGGCACGGCGGCGACGGCCGAGCGGCTTGAGGCAGCCTTCGCCGCCATGCAAAAGCTGCAGCGCTGCCATGGCCACTTCTACAACTGGTATGGCACGCAGGATCTGCGCGCCCTGACGCCTGCCTACGTCTCATCGGTCGACAGCGGTAACCTGGCCGGGCACCTGATTGCGCTGGCCAATGCCTGTGAAGAATGGATCCATGCCGAGGTGACGCCGGATTTCCGGCTCGGCATGATGGATACCGTCACGCTGGCGCGCGAGGCCATTGCCGGCCTGGCGTTGGCGGGCGGCGAGCGCGCCGGCAAGCTCGGCGAACTGCTGGAACAGGTCGAAACCCAGCTCAACGGTGCGCAGGCCATGGCCATGCTGATGCCCGCGCTCAAGCGGCTGACGGAAAAAGCCGCGGGGATCGCCCGCGACATCCTGCCCGCCACCGGCGACGACAGCCTTGGCGACCTGGCGTTCTGGGTGGAAGCGCTGCGCAAGGCCGTGGCCGAGCATGAACAAGACCGGGTCGAACGCATCGAAGCGCCGGACTTGCTCGGCGCGCGCCTGCAAGCGCTCGCCGCCGTGGCGCGCGAGATGGCGCTCGCGATGGACTTCGCGTTCCTGTTTGACGAGGAGCGCAAGCTGCTCTCGATCGGCTACTCGCAGGATGACAACCGGCTCGATGTCAGCTGCTATGACCTGCTCGCGTCGGAGGCCCGTCTCGCCAGCCTGTTTGCCATCGCCAAGGGCGATGTGTCCACGCGCCACTGGTTCCGCCTTGGCCGCACGGCCACGCCGCTGGGCAACGGGTCGGCGCTGATCTCGTGGTCCGGGTCGATGTT
The DNA here is from genome assembly GCF_054589115.1 of Cupriavidus sp. 8B. Taxonomy (NCBI): domain Bacteria; kingdom Pseudomonadati; phylum Pseudomonadota; class Betaproteobacteria; order Burkholderiales; family Burkholderiaceae; genus Cupriavidus; species Cupriavidus sp. 8B. The sequence continues at coordinate 24,586 of NZ_BAAILO010000282.1, forward strand.
CGAGTACCTGATGCCGTCGCTGATCATGCGCGCGCCGGCGGGCAGCCTGCTCGAGCAGACCAACCGGCTCGTGGTGGAGCGCCAGCAGGGCTACGGCCGCGCGCTGGGCGTGCCATGGGGCGTGTCCGAATCCGCCTACAACGCGCGCGACATGGAGTTCACCTACCAGTACTCCAACTTCGGCGTGCCGGGACTAGGCCTGAAGCGAGGGCTCTCCGACAACGTCGTGATCGCACCCTATGCGAGCGGCTTGGCCACCATGGTGGATCCGCAAGGCGCGCAGCAGAACTTCGCGCGTCTCGCGCAGATGGGGGCAAAGGGGCGCTTCGGCTTCTACGAGGCCATCGATTTCACCCGGTCCCGGCTGCCCGAAGATGAGGAATTCGCCATCATCCGCAGCTACATGGCCCACCACCAGGGCATGACCATCGTGGCGATTGCCAATACGCTGCACGGCGGCCAGATGCGGGAGCGCTTTCACCGCGAGCCGATGATCCAGGCCACCGAGCTGCTGCTGCAGGAGCGCATGCCGCGCAACGTCGCCATCGCGCATCCCCGCGCCGAAGAGGTGAAGGCTTCCACGCTGGAGCCCGGCAGCGTGGATTCCACGGTGCGCAGGCTTTCGGGCTACGCGCCCGGTGCTCCCGTCACGCATCTGCTGTCGAACGGGCGCTACGCGGTGATGCTGACCGCGGCTGGCGCTGGCTACAGCCGCTGGCGCGATCTGGCCGTGACGCGGTGGCGGGAGGATGCCACCCGCGACGACGCTGGCAGCTTTATCTTCCTGCGCGATACGCACAGCCGCGCCGTCTGGCCGGCCGGCGCACAGTTTGCCGGCGGCGACACGGACGATGGCGAGCAGGGCAGCGAAGTGGTCTTTGCCGAAGACCACGCGGAGTTCATCCGCCGCGATGGCAGCCTGGTCACCACGCTCTCCATCCTGGTCTCCGGCGAGGATGACGGGGAAGTGCGGCGAGTCTCGCTGGCCAACAGCGGGCGGCGCGCGCGCGAGATCGAGCTGACCTCGTATGCGGAGCTGGTGCTGACCGTGCCGGCGGCCGACATCGCGCATCAGGCCTTCTCCAAGCTGTTTGTCGAAACCGAATACCTGGCCGAGTTCGGCGCGCTGGTTGCCACGCGCCGCACGCGCTCGCCCACGGAGCCCACGATTTGGGCCGCCCATTTCGCGATCGTCGAAGGCGACGTGGTAGCGGATCCGCAATACGAGACCGACCGGGCGCGCTTCCTGGAAGAGGGGCAAACGGGCAGGATAGCGGACGGCGTGCGGCATGGCCGTGCGCTCTCCAACACCACGGGCACGGTGCTCGACGCCATCTTCTCGCTCAGGCAGCGCGTGCGGGTCGCACCGGGCGGCGTGGCACGCGTCGCCTTCTGGACGCTGGTGGCGCCCTCGCGCGCCGCGCTGCTGGATCTGATCGACAAGCATCACGACCGCAGCGCCTTCGAGCGTGCCAAGACCCTGGCCTGGACGCAAGCCCAGGTGCAGTTGCGCCATCTCGACGTCAAGGCGGACGAGGCAGCGGATTTCCAGCGACTGGCCGCGCCGATCCTGTACGCCGATCCGCGCTTCCGGGTTGCCTCCGAGGCCATCGCGCGGGGCGCGGGCCCGCAGTCCGGGCTCTGGCCGCACGCCATCTCGGGCGACTTGCCGATCGTGCTGCTGCGCATCGACGAGATCGAGGATATGGCGCAGGTGCGCCAGCTGCTGCGCGCGCACGAGTACTGGCGCATGAAGCGGCTTGGGGTGGACCTGGTCATCGTCAACGAGCGCGCGTCGTCTTATACGCAGGACCTGCAGATTGCCATCGAGACCGCGGTGCGCAGCAGCCAGTCGCGGCCTCGCTTTGGCGATGAGCTCGCCCAGGGCTCGGTCTATACGCTGCGCGCCGATTTGATGCACGTCGACGCCCGCGCGTTGCTGTTGTCCGTGGCTCGCGTGGTGCTGTCCGCGCGCAGAGGCGCCATTGCCGAACAACTCGGCCGGCTGCCCCAGGCACCGCCGCGCGCCGCGCCCGTACGCCGCCGCGCGCTCCCGCGGCCGGCGCCCACGCAAACGCACGCCATGCCGGCCCTTGAATTCTTCAATGGCCTCGGTGGCTTCGACAAGGACGGGCGCGAATATGTGGTCGTGCTGGACGGCGCGGCCACCACGCCCGCGCCGTGGATCAACGTCGTCGCCAATCCCAACTTTGGCTTCCACGCCTCGGCACAGGGCAGCGGCTATACCTGGGCCGAGAGCAGCCGCGAGAACCAGCTCACGCCCTGGTCCAACGACCCGGTGCTGGATCCGGCCGGCGAAGCGTTCTATATCCGCGACGAAGACAGCCTCGAAGTCTGGAGCCCGACCGCGCAGCCCATCCGCGGCGCAGGCACCTACACGGCCCGCCACGGCCAGGGCTACAGCCGCTTTGCGCACCAGGCAAACGGCATCGCGGTTGAGCTGCTGCAGTTCGTCCCGCTGGAAGACCCGCTCAAGATTTCACGGCTGACGCTGAGCAACCTGTCCGCCGTGCGCCGCCGGCTTTCCGTCACCGCTTACGTGGAATGGGTACTCGGCACTTCGCGGGGCGCATCGGCACCGTTCATCGTGACCGAACTCGACGAGGCCACCGGCGCGGTGCTGGCGCGCAATCCCTGGAGCACTGCCTTCCCCGGCCGGGTCGCCTTTGCCGATCTCGGCGGCAGGCAAACGGCCTGGACCGCCGACCGCACGGAGTTCCTCGGCTACAACGGCGGCGCCGAGGCGCCGGCGGCCCTGCTTGGCACCACGCCCTTGTCCGGCGCGGTGGGCGCGGGCCTGGATCCGTGCGCCGCGGTGCAGTGCTTCGTGGAGCTTGCCGCGGGCGAGACGCTCGATATCGTCGCGTTGCTCGGCGAGTGCGGCTCAGCCGAGGCGGCGAGGGCGCTGATTGCCCGCTATCGCGCCGCCGATCTCGACGCCGTGCTCGATGCCGTGACAGGGCACTGGGCTAGCCTGCTTGGCGCCGTGCAGGTCAGGACGCCGGACCGGGCGATGGACATCATGCTTAATGGCTGGCTGCTGTACCAGACGCTGGCCTGCCGCATCTGGGCGCGCTCGGCCTTCTACCAGGCGAGCGGCGCCTATGGCTTTCGCGATCAGTTGCAAGACACCATGGCGCTCACCTTCGCCAGGCCGGCGGCCACGCGCCAGCACCTGCTGCGCGCGGCGGCCAGGCAATTTGCCGAAGGCGATGTCCAGCATTGGTGGCTGCCGCACACCGGGCAGGGCGTGCGCACGCGCATCTCCGACGATTGCGTCTGGCTGGCCTTCGCCACGGCGACCTACATTGCCGGCTCGGGCGATGCGGCGGTGCTGGATGAGAACGTCTCGTTCCTCGGCGGGCCGGTGCTCGGCGCGGACGAGCATGACGCCTTCTTCCAGCCAATGACCGGGGAGACGTCCGCCGCGCTGTTCGAGCATTGCGCGCGCGGCATCGAGCGATGCCTCGCCTTGACCGGCGAGCACGGGCTGCCGCTGATCGGCGGCGGCGACTGGAACGACGGCATGAACCGGGTCGGGGCCGGCGGCAAGGGCGAGAGCGTGTGGCTTGGCTGGTTGCTGATGCGCACGATCACGCTCTTCGCGCCGCTCGCCGAGGTGCGCGATGCCGGCCGCGCAGCGCACTGGCGCGCCCATGCCGCAATGCTGGGCGAGGCATTGGAGCGCGATGGCTGGGATGGCGAGTGGTATCGCCGTGCTACCTTCGATGACGGCAGCTGGCTGGGTTCACGGACCAGTCCGGCCTGCCGGATCGACGCCATTGCCCAGTCGTGGGCCGTGCTGTCGGGCGCCGGGGACCCGGTTCGCGCTGCAACCGCCATGGCATCGATGGCCGAGCACCTGGTGCGTCGCGACGATGGCCTGGCGCTGCTGTTCGCGCCGCCCTTCGATGGCGCCTCGCTGGATCCCGGCTACATCGAAGGCTATCCCCCCGGCGTGCGCGAGAACGGCGGGCAATACAGCCATGCCGCGATGTGGTCGGTCCTTGCCTTTGCCCGGCTCGGCGCGGGCGCAAAAGCCGTAGACCTGTTCTCGATGCTCAACCCGATCCACCACGCCAGCACGGCCGCGGGTGCCCAGCGCTATAAGGTGGAGCCTTACGTGGTCGCGGCCGATGTGTATTCGGTGGCGCCCCACATCGGCCGCGGCGGATGGACCTGGTACACCGGCGCGGCCGGATGGATGTACCGCGCCGGGGTGGAAGGCATCCTGGGGATCCGCCGGGAAGGGAGCTGGCTGATCGTCGCGCCGAGCATTCCGGCGGCGTGGCCTGGCTTTGAGGCGACGGTGTGCCTGGGTGCGTGCCACTATGAAATCCGGGTGCAGACGCTGGCGCCTGGCGCGGGCGGCGCGCATGCGGTCCTCGACGGGCTGGCGGTGCCCGGTCACGACGGCGCGGTGCGCGTACCGCTGGACGATGGCAGGCACAGGCTGCTGCTATGCATCCCGCCAGCGGCGGAATAGGGCGCATGGGATGCATCTGGCGCGCCCGGCAAAGTCTTTCCGGGAATCGCTTGACTCCTCGGGGAATAAGCTTATGATGTGTCTCATTGCTGCGGTGCAGCAAAACGATGATGCCGCTCACGAAACCCTCTTCGGCAGCGTTGGATCATCCCCAGGAGACTATTTCATGGCACATCCCACCCAAGCTCAATTCTTCGGCGTCCAGCAAGCTAACCTGGACCTGTTCCTCGCCCTGGTCGGCCCCCTGGCCCGCGGCGCGGAAAAAATCAGCGCGCTGAACATGCAGACCGTCAAGACCAGCCTGGCGGATACCACGAACTACGTCCGCGAATCCAGCCAGCAGCCGGTTGGCGCCGGCATGGCCGGCCTCAAGCCGGAACTGGCGAATGGGTTTGCCCAGAAGATGAACGCCTACGCCGGCCACATGAACGAGATCTTCGCCAGCACCGGCGCAGAATTCGCGCAGGAAGCCCAGCGCCAGATGAGCACCTACGCCGCGCAGACCCAGGAAGCCATGGCGTCGTTCGGCCAGAACCTAATGTCGAACGCCGGCGGCGCGTTCCCGGCTGCCGGCGCAAGCGCGCCGAGCTGGATCGCGGCGTACGAAACGGCCATGAAGCCGATGCGCGACGCGATTGAATCCGTCATGCCCGCCGCGGCAGCCAAGTAAGGCTAAGCCAGGCGGCACCGCTGGCCGCTGTGAAGCAAACGCCAGTAGCAAGGAAAAACTGCGCCCATGTGGCGGAGTTTTTCCTTGCTGACAACGCCGGATCTGCGTTGTCGTGCTCCCCTCTCCCCCTGAGGGGAGAGGGAGAAGCAGCCGTCGTCATGGCGCGCGGCGTTGGCTCGTTCGGCGGCTTCGGCTAATGCTTCCGGTTTGTCAGCAGTCTGAACTGCGCCCATATGGCGCAGTTTTTCTTGCGGCGATCAGCCAGCGGGTGTTGCCGAGAGAACGGCCTCCACGCGCTGGCGCAGCACCGGCAGCAAGTCCCGCGCAAACCAATCGTTGTGCTTGAACCAGCCCTGGTTGCGCGGCGACGGATGCGGCAGCGGGATAAAACGCGGCCCATGCGCGGCAAATCCCGCCACCGTGGGCGTCACGCCGCCGCGCGCAGCCGCCCCCAGGAAACGCCGCTGCGCATACTGCCCGACCAGCAACGTCAGCTCGATCTCCGGCAGGCACGCCATCAGCGCATCCATCCACAACGGCGCGCACTCCTTGCGCGGCGGCAGGTCGCCGCTGGCGCCACGGCCCGGATAGCACAGGCCCATCGGGATGATGGCGATGCGCGCGGCATCGTAGAACACCGTCTTATCAATACCCATCCATTCACGCAGCCGCTCACCGCTGGGATCATCCCAGGGAATGCCGCTGGCATGCACGCGCGTGCCCGGCGCCTGGCCGACAATCAGGATGCGGGCTCTGGCGGCGGCTTGTACGACCGGGCGGGGGCCAAGGGGGAGGTGCGCTTCGCAGAGGCGGCAGGCGCGGACCTCGGTCAGCAGGGCGTCGAGGTCGGTGCGGCTATCATTGCTCACGACGGAAGTGCTTACAGGAAGGGCGTGCTTCATGCCGGGATGCCGAGCAGAGCCAGAGCGCGCAGCGCTGGCAAACTAATCCATTGCCCCAGGCGGCGCGAACCACTTTGCGGAAATCTTCCGAGTTGCTCGACGGCTTCCTGAAAACTATCCAGAAGCGCTGGATGGCAGCTGATCAAGCGGATACGCAATAGCATTATCGAGATCGGTATCCGCAACAGGGCGAATGCCTCAGCGCGTCCGGGAGAGAAATGTTCATCGTCATCGTGCCCATGGCGCCTAGTCTAGGCACTTTGGCAAAGTCTGCCAAGCCAGGGCGACGAGGATATGTTGAGTCGAAAGATGACCCCTGGATGATCCCAAATTGTGATGCTTTAGACTCTATTCCGGGTATGCCAGCGCGTGCATGTGCAAGCGGGCCGCAATAAAGAGCGGCCCGCTTGCCTACCTCTTCCGATCAGAAGCGGTGACGCACACCCACGCCAAAGCTGTCGCCGTGCGACTGGTCGCTCAGCTTGTCGTAGAAGTACGCGGCATACACATCGGTGCGCTTGGACAGGTTGTAGTCGTAGGCGAGGCCGGCCGTGTTGCGCTTGAAGTTCGCGACACTGTTCTTGGTCTTGTCGTAAGCATAGGAGACCAGCACGTTGCCGTTGCCCACGGGGATCGAGGCGCCAACCTGGCCATTGGTGTGCTTGATGTCGCCCGTGGCGTTGTTGACGTCGCTCTTGATGTACTGGCCCTGCGCGAACAGCTTGACCACCTTGAAGTCGTAGCTCACGCCGGCCTGCACGGCGTTTTGCTTGTCGAAGCCGGCCAGCGCCGTGGGCGAGGTCACGTCTCCCGGGGTGCTGTTGAACTTGACCTGCTGGAAGGCTACGGTTGCGCCGAAGTTGCCGTTGAAGTAGAGCACGTTGCCGCCCCACTTGTTCTTGCCGACGCTGCCTGCCTGCTCGCCGAAGGAGTAGATCGCGTTGGCGGTAAGGCCGCTGAAGTTCGGCGTGGAGTACACCAGCGAGTTGCTCCAGCCCGAGTCGCCGATGATGCCAGGGTCATAGACGCGGCCATTGCTGGCCGAGAAGTACGTGTGGAAGATCGCCGGCGAGAACACATAGGAGTCGACCAGCGGGTTGAACAGGATGGTCGAGATGAAGTAGGGCGTGGTGTTGCGCCCGAGCTTCACCGTGCCCAGCGTAGCGCTCTGCAGGCCGACGTACGCATTGCGGGTGAACAAGGCGTCGCCGTCGAAGCGGCCTTGCTTGCCGGTGTCCGGGCGCAGGAAGCCGTTCAGGTCGAAGATGGCCTTCAGGCCGGTGCCAAGATCCTCGGTGCCCTTGATGCCGAAGTACGAGGTTTGCATGCCGCCGCTGTTGACGCCGTAGGCGCGGTCGGCACCGCCGGCCTTGGTGGCGCCGACGTAGGCGTCAACCATCCCGTAAAGCGTGACGCTGGATTGCGCCATTGCGTTGCCGCAGATCAAGGCTGCGGCCATGACTGCCAGTTTCACGACCGGCTTGAATTTGTGTTGCATAAAGACCTCCATGGTTGACCCCGTTTTCTATCGTTGCTGGCTCTGTCGCATTCATGGGGCACGACAACGCCCCTCCGGGGGCAAGCCCCGGTTATTCAAAGCCGTCTGCTCTTGAAATGGCTGGCGCAGGACTGCGCCGGTACGCTAGCGCCGCTGGCTCAGGCTTGCTGCCAGCTCACATGCGCGGCCACCACCTGCCAGCCTTCGGGCAGCCGCACCCAGCTCTGGCTCTGGCGGCCCAGGCGCGGCTCGCCGGCGCGCCGAAAGGCGATGTTGGCTACGGCGAAATCGTTGCCAAAGGTGGTGACGCTGCGCTCGGTGATCTCGCGGGCAAGCCCCTTGGCCGGGCGCGCCGCGCGGAACGCGCGGATTGCCTCGATGCCGTAGAGGTTTTCGCCGGCGCCGTAGCGCAGCGTGTGCGGGCTTGCCCAGAACAGCCGGTCGAGCTCGCCGACGTCGTTGCCGCCCAGCGCCCGTTCATAGGCATCGAAGGCGGCTTCCACCTCGGCGAGGATGGCGGGATCGTTGATTCTCATCTTGCTTTCGTGGGTATCCGGACCAGCCCGGTGATGTCGCTCGGCGTGACTGCGATGGATGCAGTTTGCGGCAATTCGATTGCATACAACCAGCACTTATTTCTTCTCATGGCGCACGCAAATTGTGTGCACTCGCTGGTGCGCGCCGCGCGTCGCCATGCAAGCCCAGGCGCGCATCAGGCGGCCTGCGCCAGCGGCTGGTGCAGGCCGGTCAACGCGGCCTTCAGATGCTCGGCAAACGCTGCCGCCGCGGGCGGCAGGCTGCGGCCCTTGCGGGAGCCCAGCACCAGCCGGCCGCCGCACAGCTCGGGGTCGGACAGGGGCACGGCAATCAGCGTGCCCTGGCGCGTCTCGCGCAGCGTGCCGGCCTGGAACTGGAAGCAGATCGCCCCGGTCTGGCGCGCAAAGCTCTTCAGCATCTCTACCGTGGTGGCTTCCAGCATGACCCGCAGCGACAACCGGTTGCGCGCGCAGATCGCCTCGATCAGCCGCCGGCTGCCAAAACTCTCCGGCCCGAGGGCGACCGGATAAGGCTGGCAGTCGGATAAACGCAACGTGCGCCGGCTGGCCAGCGGATGGTCCGGGCGCATCATCGCGCAGAAGGGCTGCGCGGACACCGCCAGTTCGTGCAGGAAAGCCGTGGGCGGCGGGTCGTGCGCCAGCAGCAGGTCGGCCTCGTCCTCCTTGAGCGCGGCCAGCAGGTCGCCGGAGTTGCCCACCGCCACGCGAAACTGCACGCCGCGGTGGGTGGACTGGTAGCGGCCGATGACTTCAGGCAGGAAATCGGTGGCGACGGACTCGACCGTCGCCATGCGCACGGTGCCCCGCACCAGCCCACGCAACTGCTCCATCTGCGCGGCGGCCGAGTCGAGATCCGCCAGGCTGCGGCGCACGGTGGCGATCAGCACCTCGCCGGCGGCGGTCAGCCGCACGCCGCGCGGCAGGCGCTCGAACAGCGCCGTGCCGATATCCTGCTCCACCTCCAGGATTTTCCGGTTGAGCGCGGTGGACGCGACGTGGAGTTGCTCGGCGGCCTTGCGGATCGACCCATGGCGGGCCACGGCGTCAAGATAGAGATAGAGGCGAGGCGGGTGGAGCATGGCGGCGTGCGCTCAGGCGCTAGTGAGATCGATCCGCTCTCACTAGCAAGGATCGTGCGCATGCCGACGCTACGCGCTCAGCGCAGTCCCGGCAGCAGGGCCGGCGCCATGGCGGGGCAGCGCAACCTGGCAGTAGAGTTGCCGCAGCGCGCCCAGCGCTGACGCCCGGTCTTGCTCCGTGGCATCCCCCAGCATGAGGCCCGCGGCGTGCGGGGCGACCGACATCACAAAGCGCAGGCGTTCAAGCCGGGCAGCTTCAAACGTTGACAGCCAGGCGCGCGGGCTGGTCTCGCCCCCGGCCAGCGAAGTGGCAATCAGTTCGGCGGCGCTGCAGGCGTCCTCGATGGCTTGCGCCACGCCCTGGCCAAGGGGTGGCGCCATGGCGTGGGCACTGTCGCCCAGGTACATCACCTGCGCATGCGGCTCGGCAAAGCGGATGCCGGGCGCCCGCATGCGGTACCAGCAGATGGCATCCGCATTGGCGCAGAGCGTATCGATCAGCCAGGCCGCCTGCGGCCCCGGCCTGGCGTGCGCGGGCGTGTAGGCCACGCGCAGCGCCTCCATGTCCATGCCCGCATGCAATGGATATTCGCCGGGGGTGGGCAGGCTGCCCGCGATATTGATCTGCCCGTCCGGCAAGCGGAAGGCCAGCAGGCGGTTAGGGCCGTTGCACCATTGTTCGTAATCGTCGATCTGGCCGGCCCCGGCGTCCGGCACCATCAGGCGGAATAGCAGGGCACCAACCTGGTGCGTTGCGGGCTGGCCGGCAAACGCGCTTCGGGTGGGAGAGCCACGGCCATCGGCCGCGATCAGCAGGTCGATATCGTCAAGCCGGCATTGGCGGCCATCCTGTTCCCAGACCACGTAGCTGCGTGCCGGATCCTGCAGGCTGGCGCCGCATTCCAGCAGCTTGCAGCGGTAGCGCACGGTGTCACCGGCGGCCTGGCGCAGCACGCGGTACAGCGTGCTGCGCAAGATGCGCACCCCGCCGTGGTCCGCCACGCGCGTGAGTGGCAGGTCCAGCAGTACCTCGCCGCTGCACAGCGACACGCGCCAGTGATCCCACGGCAGGCCGGCCTCGCCGATGGCGCTGGCCAGCAGGGGATCGCGCATGTGCAAGGCCTTGATGGCGTTGGGGCCGATCACCAGCCCGGCGCTCGCGTGGTCATCCGGTGCAACCTGCTCCAGGCAGGTCACCTCCAGCCCGGCTTGCATGGCCAGCGCGCGGGCCATGATGCTGCCGGCCACGCCGGCGCCGACGATGACAATGCGTTTGGTGGGGATCCTGAGCGTCATGGGCGCCAGTTTGCGCAAAAGGACTGCACGCAACCAGCACCGATTTGGTCTCATGGCGAGCGCGCAATGTGTGCGCTCGGCGGGCGGGGCCGGAAGCCGCCCCGCCTGGCCCCCGGAGCCTTAAGGCACGACCGACAGGAACAAGTACGCCGCCAGGATGACCAGGTGCACCACGCCTTGCAGCATGGTGGTGCGGCCCGAGTGCAGCGTCAGCGTGCTGACCAGCAACGTCAGCGCAAGCAGCACGGTTTCCGTCGGGCCCAGGCCCAGTGTCAGCGGCTTGCCCACCGCGATAAAGACCGCGGCCACGGTGGGAATGGTCAGCCCGATGCTGGCCAGCGCGGAGCCCAGCGCCAGGTTCATGCTGGTCTGCAGGCGGTCGGCACGCGCGGCGCGCAATGCGGCCAAGCCCTCGGGCAGCAGCACCAGCGCGGCAATCACGATGCCAACCACGGCCGGCGGGGCACCGGCACTCGCTACCGCCGCCTCCACGGTAGGCGAGAGCAGCTTGGCCAGGCCGACCACCGCCACCAGGCACACCAGCAGCATGCCGCCGCTGGTGAGCGCGATCTTTACGGGCGGGGGCGGGGCATGCACGCTTTCGTCGGAGGTGCCCTCCACCAGGAAGTAGTCGCGATGGCGCACGGTCTGCACAAACACAAAGCTGCCGTAGAGCACCAGCGAGGCAATGCCCGCAAAGGCCAGCTGCGACTGCGACAGCATCGGCCCGGGAATCGCGCTGGTGTAGTTGGGCAACACCATGGTGAGCACGGCAAGGGCGGCCAGCACGGCCAGCGCGGCGGTGGCGCCCGGCGCCTGGAAAGCCTGCTCGCGATGGCGCAGGCCACCCACCAAAAGACAAATCCCCACGATGCCGTTGCACACCAGCATGGCCGCGGCAAACACGGTATCGCGCGCCAGCCCGGCCTTCTCGGGGCCCGCGGACAGCATCACCGAGACGATCAGCGCCACTTCGATCACGGTCACGGCGATCGCCAGCACCAGCGTGCCAAAGGGCTCGCCCACTCTATGCGCTACCACCTCGGCATGGTGCACCGCCGCAAACACCGAGCCCGCGAGGGCCAGGCCGGCCAGCACCAACAGCAGCGCCTGACCGGGCACCGCCATGCCTGCCCCGAGGATGGCCCAGGCTGCCACCGGCAGCCATAAGGTCCAGGCAGGCAATTTATTCGACGTCAATGGCATCCGTTCTCCCTTTCTGGTTAATGAAATATGTGGTTTCTGCTTGATTGTGATGGGTGCGGCGCGTCAGGACTGACGAGAAAGTGCCGCCCTCAGCGGGCTTGCTGGCCGTTTTCCCCGTGGCGTCCTATTGTGGTTCAGCTTGGGGCGGCAGCAATCCGCTCGGGCGGCAGCGCGCATGTAAGGCAGTCGTATCAGGGATTCAGTTCCCTGAAATTCGCTTAAATTGAAAGGAATTGCAGCTTGATTTGCTGGAGTTGGCAGGGATTTCGCGGTTTTGTCCTGTGTTTTGGAACTCCCGGCGCCTAAAGTCCTGAACTCGGCCGGCCATTCCAGCGTCGCACCAGAGCAGCACAGGCATCTCCGGACGCGCAGCAAGCGTCCCGTTACCGGCACGGCGAGCGCCGCGCCTTCCCCTTTCGACCAGGAGAACTCTCATGAAAAAGTACGGATCGGCTAAATGGCAAGGCGGCCTCAAGGACGGCCAGGGCAGCATCTCGGCGGAGAGCGGCGTGCTAAAGGATGCGCCCTATGGCTTCAAGGCCCGTTTCGAAGGGGGACCCGGCACCAATCCCGAGGAACTCATCGGGGCGGCCCATGCGGGATGCTTCTCCATGGCGCTGTCCCTGATCCTGGGCGAGGCCAACATGGTCGCCGAGAGCATTGCCACCAAGGCCACGGTCACGCTCGACAAGGACGGTGGCGGTTTCTCCATCACCGCCGTGCACCTGGACGTGACGGTGCGCGTGCCCGGGGCCGACAAAGAGGCGGTAGAGAAATGCCTGCAAGGGGCCAAGGCCGGCTGCCCGGTGTCCAAGCTCCTAAAGGCAGAGATCACCATGGACGCCAAGGTGGAAACCTGATCCCGCGCGCTGCGCGCGCTGCGAAGGCGCGCGCAGGGCCCGGCATCCGGCCAATAGGTCGGGCGTGGCCAGCCTGGCTACCTATAATGAAGATTCGCCGTCCCGCGCCGCACCTGGCGCGGGACCGCGCGGGCGTTCAATGGACTGAACGCGTCTCCTATATCCAGACCTTCCAAGATAAGGCAGACATCATGCATAGCAGTGAAGCAGTCCTGACTCAGGCTAGGGCGGCCATCGCCCACGTGCCTTTCCACAGCCATCCCATCCATCCCACCATCCACTTGCGCCTGAGCGACGGCGCGCTGATTCTCGAAGGCGAAGTCCCCGATATTGTCGACAAGAGCCGCGTTGCCGCGTCGGTACGCCGTGTCGACGGTGTGTCCGCTGTGATCGATCACCTGCGGGTCGCCGACGGCGGCGCGGCGGTTGGCGACGGCGAACTGCGCAATGCCATCTGCGTACGGCTGCTGCAGGCGATCGACTTTCGCAATTGCCGCATCTGCGCCCATACCAAGGGGAGGATCGAACACGTGCGCGAAGCCGTTGGCGAGTCCAGCGGCGAGATCGAGATCGAAGTCGTCGACGGCGTGGTGACCCTGCGCGGTCACGTGATCAGCCTGTCGCACATGCGCCTGGCCGGTGTGCTGGCGTGGTGGTCGCGTGGTTGCCGCTGCGTGATCAACGAGCTGGTGGTGGCCCCGGCCGAGGCCGACCGCGACGACGAAGTCACGGAAGCGCTGAAGCTGGTGCTGGAGACCGACCAGTTCGTCGATGCCGACCGCATCCGCGTGCAGACCAAGGACCGCGTCGTCACGCTCGAAGGCTACGCCACCACCGAAGCCGGCAAACGCCAGGCGGAGCGCGATGCCTGGTACGTGCATGGTGTCGAGGACGTGGTCAACCGCATCGTGCTGAGCAATTAGGCGCCACTGCCAACGCAACTTCGCAAGTTCGCAGGTTCGCAAGTTCAATAGCTGGATCGGATCATGCCGCGCCCGCCGGGCGCGGCATGTCCTCCACGCGCCAGTAGCGCCGCTGCGAGCGCAGCGCAAAGCGCGCCCGGTAGCTCGACATCGACATTCCCGTTGCCCGCTGGAACAGCCGCCTGAACGCCGCCGCGTCGCTGTAGCCGCAGGCTTCGGCCACCGCCTGCGAGCCATGCAGCGTCACCTCCAGCAGGGTCTTGGCGCGCTCCACGCGCAGCCCGTGCAGGTATTCCAGCGGCGTCATGCCGCTGACCTGCCGGAAATGCCGCAGCAAGGTCCGCTCGCTCACGGCCGCCGCCTGCGCCACCAGCGCCAGCCGGTACGGCGCATCCACGTTCGCCTGCAGCCAGCGCATGGCGCGGTAGACGGGGCTGTCGGCGGTCTTGCTGAGCCAGTGTTGCGACACCAGCTCCGGCGTGAGCTGCTGGCGCTCGGCCTGGTACAGCAGCATGCGCGAGCAGGTCTGCGCCAGATCGGGGTCATGCAGGTGCCCCAGCACGCGCAGCATGAACTCCGTCTGCAGCGCCGGCGCCACGCAGCCAAACACGCGCTGGTGCAGGCTCATGGGCTCGCTCGCGGAAAAATCGCAGCGCGGATAGCGCTTGGCCATCCAGCTCTGGAAGGTCCACGGCGCACCCATGCGCGCGCCATCCAGCAGGCCAAGCTCCGCGGGAAAGGCGATGCCGCTCGCCCCCGCCGCGATCCATCCGCCCGCCTGCGCATGCCGCTCCAGCAAGCGCAGCGCCTGGCCGGCGCCGGCCACGATCTCGCCCAGGTGCGGCGCATTGCGCGCGAGCACGCCCGGCACCACCACCAGCGCATTGCCGTCTTCCGTGGCGCGCCGCCGCCGCGCTGGCTCCAGCCCCAGGGCGGGCAGGGCCAGCGCGCGGCCCGACGCGCCGATCAC